>JAITAH010000037.1 GCA_031284225.1 Dysgonamonadaceae bacterium
AGAAAACGCACGGATTGTTTAAAATGCCGATAGGGCATCCATGTCAATAGAAAATGATGAACAAAGATACGAATCTCATACGCCGTAGGCGTTGCACAGCAATGGAATGCCGGCAAATCCATACACGTAAATTTACGATGCATGTTGCGTTTTTAATCCGGTTAAATGATAACATACAACCTCTAACGAGGTTTTGTTGTGGCGGAGATAATGCTATTTCTATTGACAGGAACGCCCTACGGGCGAATGGCTTTTTGTGGTGAAAATGCCGGTTTCTATTGACATGAACGCCCTTCCGGGCAAAAGCGGTTTTTTAGCCGACGACCTCGTTCCCTCAATCTAATTTTTCTTTCAAAAACCGCCCCGTAACCGAGCGGTTATTAGCGGCAATTTCTTCCGGCGTACCGGTTGCGACGAGGTAGCCGCCTGTTTCGCCGCCTTCCGGGCCGAGGTCGATCACGTAATCGGCAATTTTGATTACTTCCAGATTGTGCTCAATAATCACCAAAGTGTGTCCACGGGCGATGAGAGCGTTGAAAGCTTTCATCAAAGTTTTAACGTCGTGGAAATGCAGGCCGGTAGTGGGTTCGTCGAAGATGAAAAACGTAGGTTGCGCCCGTTCTTCGCTCAGGTGAAAGGCTAATTTTACTCGCTGGTTCTCGCCGCCGGACAGGGTGGACGAACTTTGTCCGAGCTTGATGTAGCCCAATCCGACTTCTTGCAAGATTTTCAGTTTCTTTACAATCTTTTTCGTCGTACCGTCCTCTTTTTCCAAGAAGAAAAGAATCGCTTCTTCCACCGTCATTTCCAGCACATCGTAAATGTTTTTCCCGTGATATTCCACTTCCAGCACATCGGAAGAAAAGCGTCGGCCGTGGCAGGCCTCACATTCCAGCACAACGTCGGCCATAAACTGCATTTCGACGGTGATAACGCCTTCGCCTTTACATTCTTCGCAGCGGCCGCCTTCGACATTGAACGAAAAGTGGGCCGGCGTAAAGTGCATTTGCTTCGCCAGGATCTGGTCGGCGTAAAGCTTCCTGATTTCGTCGTAAGCCTTGATATAGGTTATCGGATTGGAGCGGGAAGAATGTCCGATGGGGTCTTGATCGACAAATTCCACTTGCTCAATGGCCTGCAAATCGCCGGAAAGGCCGTGGATTTCCTGCGAACGGGCGCTTTCGAAATAGAGTTTCAAGAGCTTATAAAACACATCGTTAACCAGCGACGATTTGCCCGAACCGCTCACGCCCGTTACTACCGTCATGATATTCAACGGAAAACGGACGCTGATATTTTTCAGGTTGTTCTCCCGTGCGCCTTTTACTTCGATGAAGTTGTTCCATCTGCGGCGCTGTTTCGGAATTTCAATTTTTTCCCGGCCGGTCAGATAATCCAGCGTATAGCTTTTTTCGCCGGTCGGCTGAAAGGCGCCGTCGGTCAAGGCGCCCTGATAGACCACTTTTCCGCCGTTCTGTCCGGCTTCGGGACCCATGTCGATGATGTAATCGGCGGCGCGGATGATTTCTTCATCGTGTTCCACCACCACCACCGTATTTCCCAAGGCCTGCAATTGGCGCAAGACATTGATCAGGCGACCGGTATCTTTGGAATGTAATCCTATGCTCGGCTCGTCGAGGATATACAGCGACCCTACCAAACTGCTTCCCAAAGAAGTAGCCAGATTGATCCGTTGGCTTTCCCCGCCGGATAACGAGGAGGACAAGCGATCGAGAGTCAGATAACCCAGACCAACGTCTGTGAGGAATTGCAACCGCGCGCGAATTTCGGTCAGCAATCGCCGGGCGATCTTTTCGTCGTGCTCGTCCAACCGTAACTCATCGAAAAACGCTTGAAGCCGGTGAATGGGCAGTTGCGTCAGTTCGGAAATGTTTCTTCCGGCGATTTTCACGTAACCGGCCTGAGGTTTCAAACGGAGTCCGTTACAGGCGGGACAAACCGTTTTTCCCCGGTAGCGGGCTAACAGCACGCGGAATTGGACTTTGTATAAGTTTTCTTCTACGAAGCGGAAAAAAGCGTCGATGCCGTCGATAGTGTTGCTGCCGTGCCATAAGAGGTCTTTTTGCGGTTGCGTCAATTCGTAATAGGGCCGGTGAATGGGGAATGTCTGTTTGGAGGCAGCGCGGATAAAATTGGATTTCCATTCGCTCATTTTATCGCTTTTCCAGCAAACGACGGCGTCGTCATAGACCGACAACGACGGGTCGGGAATGACCAGCGTTTCGGCGATACCGAGCGTTTTGCCGAATCCTTCGCATACGGGACAAGCGCCTGCGGGACTGTTGAAATTGAACATCCAATCCGACGGTTCTTCAAATTCGACGCCGTCGGCTTCGAACCGGCGGGAGAACGCTTTGGAGAGAATGTTTTTATCGGTTTCGATACGAAGAAAGCAATCGCCGCACCCCTCGTAAAATGCAGTTTCGATGGAATCGGCCATCCGGGCAATCGCCCCTGCATCGGCGGAGGCTGCAAAGCGGTCGATGAGCAGGAATATTTCTTTTTTCTTCAATAATTGGTTATCATTCAGCAGGTCTTCGTCGAGGCGGCGAACCTGTCCGTTAATTTCGACACGGGAAAACCCTTCCTGGATTTTCAGGAACAGTTCGTCGCGCATCGTCCGGGACTCTGCCGGCTTTATTCGCGTCAGCAAAGAAATGCGCGTACCTTCGGGATACGCCTGTATGGCGTCGATTACATCGCTGACCTGATGCTTGCGGACAATCTCGCCCGAAACCGGCGAACAGGTTTTGCCGACGCGGGCAAACAGCATCCGCAAATAAGCGTAAATATCGGTGGAAGTGCCTACCGTCGAACGCGGATTGCGGATATTAACTCTCTGTTCTATGGCGATGGCCGGAGGAATCCCTTTGATAAAATCGGTTTCCGGCTTGCTCATCCGTCCCAAAAATTGCCGGGCGTAGGCCGATAAACTTTCCACATACCGCCGTTGCCCTTCGGCATATAAAGTGTCGAAAGCTAACGAGGATTTACCGGATCCGGATAATCCTGTTATAACCACAAATTTATCGCGGGGAATTTCCACATCGATATTTTTTAGATTGTTAACTCTCGCCCCTTTGATAACAATATTTAAATCGGATGCCATGTTGTTTCGTAGCAGTTAAGCTGCAAAAGTACAAATTATTTTTTATCTTTGCATTATGATTGACGTCATATACAAAGGCATTCTCATTGGCGTGTTGGTGTCGGCTCCCTTAGGACCTATCGGATTGCTGTGTATTCAACGAACCTTATATAAAGGCCGTTGGCATGGGTTTTTTTCGGGCATCGGCGCCGCGTTTTCCGATTTTATATACGCTATGATTACTTGTATGGGCATGGGTATCGTGATTACGTTTATCGAGGATAATCAGACGGTATTGCAAATCGTGGGAAGCGTTTTGCTGATGATTTTCAGCGTATATATTTACCGTTCAGACCCTTCTAAGAGTTTTCGCAAACCCAAGCATACCTATTCGTATTCGCAGGACGCTCTGAGCGCTTTTTTCTTAACGCTGTCCAATCCGTTAATTATCTTTTTGTTTATTGCCTTATTCGCCCGCTTTAATTTTATTTCGGTAACAGACAAAATGGAGTCGATTGTTTTGGGCATGACCGGCATTTTAGCCGGCGCGCTCGCGTGGTGGTTTGCTCTGACTTCCGTCATCGGGAAGCTGCGGCGGGTGTTTAATGAACGCGGCTTATTAATTATGAACCGTACCCTGGGCGTTGTGCTTTTGTTTTTAGCGCTGGCCGGTATTTTTCTTTCGGTTTGGGAACTCTATCATCCGTATGCTTGAACGCAAATTAACCGACTGGCTCCCGACTACTCAAAAGGAAGTGGAATTGCGCGGATGGGCAAGCCCCGACGTTATTCTTTTTTCGGGCGACGCTTATGTGGATCATCCGTCGTTCGGCGCGGCAGTGATTGGCCGGACGCTCGAACACCTGGGATTGAAAGTAGCGCTGGTTCCTCAACCCAACTGGCGCGACGATTGGCGCGATTTCCGTAAGCTGGGCAAACCCCGACTGTTCTTTGCCGTTTCGGCCGGAGCGATGGATTCGATGGTCAATAAATATACGGCAAACAAGCGGTTGCGTTCCGAAGACGCTTATACGCCCGACGCCCGTACCGATATGCGTCCCGATTATCCGACCATTGTGTATTCGCAGATTCTGAAAAAGCTCTATCCCGATATGCCGGTGATCGTAGGCGGTATCGAGGCTTCCATGCGGCGTTTGGCGCATTACGATTATTGGCAGGACAAACTGTTGCCTTCGATTTTGGTCGCTTCCCAAGCAGATTTGCTGATCTATGGCTGCGGGGAAAACCCCATAGCCGACTTGACAAGGGCGTTGCAAAACGGAGCAAGAGTTTCCGAACTGACGTCCCTTCCGCAAACGGTTTTCATGCGGGACGAAGTGAAGCCTCAAGCCAACGACCGTATCCTG
>JAITAH010000395.1 GCA_031284225.1 Dysgonamonadaceae bacterium
TCGTCGTGCACGCACACCATCCGGTTGAACCGGCCGTTGACGATCAATTCGGTAGCGTGTCCGCCCAAACGGGTGGACAGGTTGCGGTCGAAGGCCGAAGGGCTTCCTCCGCGTTGCACGTAGCCAAGAATAGTTTTTCGCGTTTCGATGCCGGTTTCGTACTCAATGCGTTTATCGTTGATATTCAATCCTTCGCACACGGCGACAATGGAATAGGATTTGCCTTTTTCTACGCGGGCTAAAATAGCTTTAATTACCTGTTTAATATCGTAACCCAATTCGGGGATCAGGATAACGTCGGCGCCGCCGGCCATTCCGGCGTAAAGAGTGATCCAGCCGGCTTTGTGTCCCATCAATTCGATAATCATGACCCGTTTGTGAGCGCTGGCGGTCGAATGTAATCGGTCGATAGCTTCGGTGGCAATATCGACGGCGGTGTAAAAACCAAACGACATATCGGTTCCCCACACGTCGTTGTCGATGGTTTTGGGAATACCTATCACGTTTAATCCTAATTGCGACAGTTTGTAAGCGGTTTTTTGCGTGCCGTTTCCGCCGATACAAACCAAGCAATCCAAGCCCATTTTCCGGTAATTTTCAACAATGATGCGAGGTTTTTCGTTCGGGATACCGTCTTGACTTTTGAAAGGTTTTTCGCGGGAAGTGCCCAGAATAGTTCCTCCCAGACTTAACAGACCCGACAGTGCGTCATCGTCCAACGGCAGATAATCTTTTTCGATCAATCCCAAAAATCCGTTTCTGACGCCGATTACTTCTACCCCGTAATGGGTTAACGCGCTTTTTCCTACGCCCCGTATGGTCGCGTTAATACCCGGACAATCGCCGCCGGCCGATAAGATTCCTATTCGCATTCTCAGGCTTCTAAACGCTGGTCGATGACTTCAATTTTTTTCTCAATCAGCAGGAGTTCGTCTTTCAGGCTTTCGATTTTGCGTTGCATTTCTTTGACCAGACCGCCGCCGCCTTTCGACGATACCGACAGAAAGCCAATATTGTTTTCATACGTTTGAATATCGCTTTTCAATCTTTCGTAGTTACGCATCAACTTGTCGCGTTCGTTCAAAATTTTGTTTTTCGATCGATCTCCGCCAAAATCGCTCAAATTGGATTTGAACGATTGCAGTCGTCTTTCACTTTCGTCAATTTTCAGGCGGTCGAATTGATTGTCCACCGCCGTGCGATATTCCTTGTGAATTCGGTCTTTATCGCGGAAAGGCACAAAGCCGATGTTGTTGAATTGCGCCATATATTCGCGCAACAGGGCAGAGGCTTCGTTGGCCGAAAGCGTTTCGTCGATAGCGTTGATTTGTGCGATGATTTCCTTTTTCTTCTTCAGATTGTCGGTTTCTTCCGTTTTTTGCGAAGAGAAATGCGTGCTCTTTTGTTCGAAGAAATGGTCGCAAGCGCCGATAAACCGTTTCCAGATAATGTCGGAATATTTGCGAGGAACCGGGCCAATCGTTTTCCACTCTTTTTGCAAGGCGATGAACTGATCGGATACTTCTTTCCATTCCTGGCTGTCTTTCAACGCTTCGGCTTTTTCGCAAAGCGCTTTTTTCTTTTCCAGGTTGGCGTCCATCGTTTCCTTGATACCCTTATAAAATTCGCTTTTCTTTTGGAAGAACACATCGCAGGCCGCCCGGAAGCGTTCGAATATTTTCACATTTTGCTTTTTCGGAGCGAAACCGATAGTTTTCCATTTGTCTTGCAGTTCGAGTACGATTTTGTTTTGTCTGTCCCATTCTTTAAAAGAAGTCAATGACGGAAAATCGATTTTTTCCATCGCTTCGCAAAGCGCCATTTTTTCTTCGAAGTTACGTTGTTCCAATCCCCGCAAAGCGTCGAAATGTTCCTGATGCTTTTTGTTGATAATGGAGGATGCTTTTTTGAAGCGCGCCCAAATGTCTTCGCGGAGTTCTCGCGATACAGGGCCGATTTCCCGCCATTCCTGATGCAGTTTTTGCAGTTGATAAAATGCGGAAACGACGTCTTTTTCTTCATCCAATCGTTCGACGGCTTCGCAAAGCGCCTGTTTCAGTTCCAGATTCTTTTTGAAATCGTAATCGCGCATTTCGTTGTTGATTTTCAGCAGGTCGTAAAACTTTTCGCTGTAATGCTGATAATCTTTCCATAAATCGTTGACGGCGGTTTGCGGAACTTGTTTAATTTCTTTCCACTGTTGTTGCAGTTTTTTGAATTCGTTATAGACTTTATAAAAATCGTCTTTGCTCTCGGCCAGTTCTTTCAGCTTTTCGATGATGTTCTTTTTGACGATCAAGTTTTCTTCCTTGACTTTTTCGGTTACGGCGGCTAAAGAAGCTTTCTTTTCGCGGAACAAAGTCAGCAGTTCTTTCAATTTTTCTTCGAGGGCGTCCTCTTCGGCATGAAATTCTTCTTCAACGCCTCCGGCATCCACAAAAGCTTTTTTGGCAGCTTCGGTTTCGATTCGTTTCAATTTGTAGAACGATTGTTTCAGCGCGTCCACTTCCGTGCGAATGGCTTCGGCCACTTCTTTTTCCACGGCGGCTGCCAACCGTTCAACAATTTCAACCTTGCTCAACCGGTCTGTTTCCGATTGAGTTTCGGTTGGATCGTTTTCCTCGGTCGGAATGATTTCCTCGGTCGGGGCGTTTTCCTCGGTTGGAATGATTTCCTCAGTTGGAATGATTTCCTCGGTAGGATCGTTTTCCTCGGTTGGAATGATTTCCTCGGTCGGAGCATTTTCTTCGGTCGGAATAATTTCCTCCGTCGAAACGACCTCTATCGGAACGGTTTTTTCCGACGGAACAGGTTCCTCCTCAACAACCATATTAATTTCCACTTCCGGAGTGTTTGTTAGTTCTTCGGAAACAATGACTGCATCTTTCATTTCGGCCGCATGGTCATTTATCATGCGCTCTGACTCCATGTTTTTACTCATAGGGCTACAATTATCTGAATTTAGTGTACAAAGCTATTAAATTTTTTGGATATTTACGGTTTAAGTCATTAATTTTTTTGCGAATCGTTTGAATTTGCTTACCTTTGCAGTCGCCATTTAACAAAAAGGGTCTGGTAGCTCAGCTGGATAGAGCAACAGCCTTCTAAGCTGTGGGTCTTGGGTTCGAATCCCAACCGGATCACACAAACACACAAACTTGTAACGGACGCAGATTATTTACCCGTGTGATTTCATAAAAATTTTCAATCCAAAAGTTTTACAACTGATAAACTTTTTATACCTTTGCGCTGTGAAAAGGACAATATACAAATCGAAAGCATTTGAAGATTTTTATACCTCATTAAACGAAAGAACGAGAAAGAAAGTAGAATATATCCTTCAAATTATCGAAAATGAAAACATTGTAAGCGGAAAGTTTGTAAAAAAACTAACAAGTTCCGATTTTTACGAATTAAGAATATCAACCGACAACGAATACCGGGTAATTAATTTTACAATAGACAGCGACAGTTTTATTAATTCAACAAAGATATTATTACTGAACGGATTTGTAAAAAAATCGGAATCCGATTATGACAAACAAATAGTAATTGCTCAAAGCGTAATAAATAAGGAGGGTTTTTAGATGAAAAAAACAGTTGATAAAAAACAATTAAATTGGAGTAAAATAGAGAAACTCCCAACTGCCAATGAAATGCTGGATGATTTATACGGAAAAGAAGGTTCTTCCGAAAGAGAAACATTCAAAAAAGAAGCTTATGCTTATTATACCGGTCAAATCATAGAGCAAGCAAGAAAAGAAGCCAAAATGACGCAGACTGAACTTGCACAAAAAATAGGGAGCAATAAATCATACATATCGAGGATAGAAACAGGAAGAACAGAACCCAAAGTATCTACTTTTTATCGTATTGCTTCTGCATTAGGTCGTTTTGTTGAATTAAATCCGCAATATTCACAACAATGAAGCCCGGATTAACGGGCTTTACCGGTATTGTTTTTGTATTCATTTTTATTCTCTTACCTGCCCGTTTCCCTCAACGATATATTTATAGGTAGTCAATTCCGGCAAAGCCATCGGCCCGCGGGCGTGTAATTTCTGCGTGCTGATGCCGATTTCCGCACCGAAACCGAATTGTGCGCCGTCGGTAAATGCGGTGGATACATTGGCGTAAACGCAGGCGGCGTCCGTTTGTCGTTCAAACAGACGAATCGCTTCGGCCGATTGACTGACAATGCTTTCGCTGTGTTTGGAACTGTACCGGGCGATGTGCGCCAAAGCCTCTTCGATAGTCGCCACGGTGCGGACGCTCATTTTATAATCCAAAAACTCGGTTCCGAAACTTTCTTCCGTAGCCGGATGAAGAAGCGCATCGGGATATTGGCCGGACAAGGCTTGCCGCGCCGGCGGATCGGCATAAATCAGCACGTTGCTGTCGGCCAGCAGGCTGCATAAAAACGGCAAGTCGGCCAATCGTTCCTGATGAATAATCAAGCAGTCCAAGGCATTGCAAACGCTTACGCGGCGGGTTTTGGCGTTGGTAATAATGTCGCGTCCAATGTTTTTTTCGCCGGCTTGGTCGAAATACGTGTGGCAGACGCCGGCGCCGGTTTCGATGACCGGAACGAGCGAATGACGCCGGACATAATCAATCAGGTTTTGACCGCCGCGGGGAATCACCAGACTGACTTTCCCGACCGCCTGCAACAAGGCCGTCGTCGCTTCCCGATGGGGCGGAAGCAGCGTGCAAACGGCGGTATCCTTTCCGTGTCTGGTCAAGACGCTGTGAATAAT
>JAITAH010000404.1 GCA_031284225.1 Dysgonamonadaceae bacterium
CATCCGGTGCGAATGATTCTTTACGGTAAAAAAATGATTTACGTGATTGAACAGATTACCGACCTGTTGCCCTTGGCTTTTGGTACGTTTTAAATCGAAAGCCGGCGTCGGATGCCGGATGCCGAACGTCAACCGGTTATCCGGTATTTTCTTTTTCTTCTTCCCAGCCATCCGCCGAAAATCAGCAGTAACGTCAAGGGCGGCAGTAGGATGTTGATGACTATCAACCGGTTTCTGTCGCGCCGTATCGCCGGTTTGTTCAACAGTTGCATGGACAGCGATTTACTTTTTAAGGCGGAAAGCCCGGCGTCGTCCGTCAGAAAATGGACGACATTCACCATAAAATCTTCATTGGCAAACCGGATTTGCGAATAGCGATCGTACCCCAGCGGATCGGAAATCAACCCGCCGGAAGCCGCTACAACCATTTTTGCCGGACGGCTTTCGGACAGCGCCTCCGGCGCGTCTGCAAACAGGCTCCGGTTTCGGAACACCGAGGGGAATATTCCCTGCAACAACACCGCTACCGGCAATTGCGATTCGTTGAAATAGGTTTTATCCGGCATCCTGTCGGCCTCGTCTAACCGGATCACAGCCGGAAGCGACAAGGTGCGCGCACGGGGCGAAGAGGTCAGCAGCGCCTCTTTTTTCACCTGCGGATGGACGCCAACCAGCGTAATCGGCGATGAAAAACCGGCTTTGACGAGCGACAAGCCTTTGGTAATGACCGAACGATTGTCCGGAATCAGCAAGGGAAAATAATACCAAGGCTTGGCCACGTATTGGGTTTGACCGGCCGTATCGACCTGTGCTACCGGAATTTCCAGACATTGTGCATCCTGCAAAATCAGCGGATCGATCCGCAAGCCATAGGTGAAAAACAAGTCATTGAGGTTCAGATCTTGGGGAACTGCCAGCATTTCGCCGTACTGTGCCCGGTTTTCAGGCGAATGAATCCGGGCGCCATTCACGAGCCAAACCAAGCTTCCGCCGTGCATCAAATATTGATCCAGCGCCCACTTATCCGTTTCGGAGAAAGCCGTTTGAGGACCGGCGATAATGACGACATCGTAGCCCTTCAACTCCTCCGGACGACCGGACAGAACGCCGCGGTCGATCGAATATTCCTCGCTCAACCGGTCGGTTATTCCGCTGACGGCTTCTTCCGGAAACTCGCCGTGGCCTTCCAGAAAAACAATCCTCCGCGAAGCGGGTTTCGTAACCCGTTGAATGGCATGAGCGAACCGGTATTCCAACAGTTCGCCGGAAAGGTTCAGGTTATCTTCCCCCGAACGTCCCATTTGATTGACCAGCAACGATACGGGCATTTGCCGGTCGCCGCATTTCACCAGCGCATAGGGATACAAAACCTGCTGCTTTAGCTGCCCATCGCCGGAGCGTTCGTTGACTGAAATACCCGTCATTCGCCACGTATTCAGATGCTCCACAAAATCACGACCCTGACGGTAAGGATCCACCTCCCGACAATGGATTTTTTGAGGCGATAATTGATCGAAATCTTCCAAAAGATGCACCGTGGATTTCTTCAAACGGGTGAAGCCGGGATTTAAGGGGCCGGTCAGATAGAGTTCGATTTCCAGCGGACGATCCAAAGTGTTCAACAGCGCTTGGGTTTCCGGACGAATGGTGTAGCGTTTGTCCCGGGTCCAATCCAAGCGAACATTGAAAATAAGGCCGGCGATCAGCGCTAAAGCGATCAATGTCCGGACGGTTCCGAAGCGAAAAATCTGCCTGCGTCCGGGGCAAGCTACTTCCACTCTCAGCAAAGTCAGGCGCGACAGGACACCGGAAATCAAGAGGAAATATGCAACATCCCGCGTTTCTATCAATCCGCGCTGCATCGACTGATAATGCGACAGGAAACTCAAGGTTTCCCAGCCGGTTAAATTCCATCCGTAATAAAAAAACGCGCACAACAACAGTCCGATAATCAACGCCACCACTTGGTGGGCAGTCAAACTCGAGGCAAACACCGAAAGACAAATAAATGCCAACGCCAACGCCAGCAATCCCAAGTATGAAGCCGCAACCGAACCGGCATCCATATTCCCCACCGGACTGCCATAGCCATACACACAGCCGCCATAGACCAGCGTGGGCAATAAAGCAATCGATACCGTCATGAAAATTGCGGCAATCTTAGCCGATACAATCGCTGCAGGCGTAACCGGACGACTGCTCAACAGCGTCAAAGTCTGCATCCGTTTTTCTTCCGCCAACGAACGCATGGACAGGGCCGGTATCAAAAACAATAAAAGAACGGGAGCCAAAGCAAAAAAGGGCGACAGCGAAGCATAACCGCTGTCCGGAATATTGTAACTGCCCGGAACAAGCCACAGCAAACATCCGCAGAGAATCAGAAACAGGACCATAAAAATAATCCCCGACAGCGAATAGATATTCTGCCGGAGTTCTTTCGATACCAAGGTTGTCCACTGTTTAAACATATACTTCCAATCCGTCGAATGCAACAAACACATTTTCAGGCAAGGTCTTTTGCACCGCCTCGTGCAAGCCGAACGAATGACTTACATGCGTCAGATACGCCCGCCGGGGACGGATGCGTTCGATATTCCGCAAAGCGTCGGCCAGCGTTTCGTGCGCAATATGCTCTTGAGGGCGTAAGGCATTGATGACTAAAACGTCCAAATCCTGCAATTTGGCATATTCTTCTTCGGGAATCGTTTTCAGGTCGGTTAAATACGCCATTCGGTCCATGCGGTATCCCAGAATGGGTAAGTTTCCGTGCATCAGGCGAACCGGCAGCGCCGAAACGCCGGCCACGGTAAAGGGTCGGTTCCCGATGGTTTGTATTTGCAGATTGGGAACTCCCGGATATTTATGTTTTTTGAAAACGTAGGCCATTCGCGTCCGGATGGCGCGGGCGACTCCGGCTTCGGCATATAGCTTTACCGGTTCTGTCCGGCCAAATGCCCGCAAATCGTCTAATCCGCCGACATGATCGTAATGTTCGTGAGTCAGTAAAACGCCGTCCAACGGGAAAAAAGGCTCGTGCCGGAACGTTTCCAGCATCTGCATCCGGAAATCGGGGCCGCAGTCGATCAGGAGATGTTTTCCGTCGGTTTCCACCAGAACGGAGGCGCGATACCGCTCATCTTTCGGATCGGCAGAGGTACATACTTCACACCGACAACCGATTTCCGGGTTGCCGGTGGATGTGCCTGTGCCTAAGAATCGTAATTTCATCCGGGGACGACGGGAAAGCCCGTCCGAACAAGAAAGATGGATTTTATTCTGCAGCGGGAGCTTCTTCGACCACCGGTAGTACGCCGGCAGTTTCTTCAGCGGCTGCTTCAGCAGCTGCATCTGCGGCAGCATCGGCTGTTGCTTTCGCTTTTACTGCCGCTGCATCGGCTTTTTTAGCGGCCAATGCTTCGGCTTTCGCTTTATTCACGGCTTTTTCCGCGTCCAAAGCTACTTTACCGGCGGCCCGTTCCTTTTCGCTCAACTGGCTGATTTTCGTTTTGACAGCCGACTGTTTAGCATTTTTCCAGGCTTCAAATTTCGTTTCGGCTTCCGCTTCGGAAAAAGCGCCTTTGGTTACGCCGCCCAACAAGTGTTTTTTCAGCAGTACCCCTTCGTTGGAAAGGATCGAACGAACCGTATCCGTAGGTTGAGCGCCTACATTTACCCAATACAAAGCTCTGTCGAATTTCAAATCTATCGTAGCAGGATCTGTATTGGGGTTGTACGACCCAATCCTTTCAATAAATTTTCCATCCCGTGGAGCTCTGCTATCTGCGATCACGATGTGGTAAAACGCGTACCCTTTGCGACCGTGTCTTTGCAATCTGATTTTAGTTGCCATTCTTTGAAATAATTTTTATTAAATGAGAAATTTGTATTAGCGAGCGCAAAGATAAGAGAAAAATTTCAATTACACAATAGTTTGGGGCAGGGAAAGAGCGGTACGCGGTACGCGAAGCGTCCTG
>JAITAH010000106.1 GCA_031284225.1 Dysgonamonadaceae bacterium
TCCAACTTCATCTCTTTCAACGATTTGCCTTGTTCTTTGGCTTTTTGTTCCATATAATTGAATCGATGAATAAACTTTTGATTGGTACGTTCCAAGGCATTGTCCGGATCAATTTTATAGAGTCGTGCGGCATTGATCAAGCTGAAAAACAAATCTCCAAATTCGTTTTCCATTTTATCGTGGTCCATAGCCGCAATTTCTTTTTTCAATTCAATAAATTCTTCCTGTACTTTTTCCCAAACATCTTCTTTTTTGTCCCAATCGAAACCGGCATTGCGGGCTTTATCCTGAATGCGGTGCGCTTTAGCTATCGAAGGCAAGGAGGCGGGCACTCCTTCCAGAACGGTTTTGTTCCCGCCTTTTTCTTTTAGTTTAATCTGTTCCCAATTCTGTTCCACTTGTCCGGCTGTTTTTGCCTCGTCTGTTCCAAAAACATGCGGATGACGAAAAATCAATTTGTCACAGAGTGAATTACAAACATCGGCAATGTCGAACTGCCCCTTTTCTTCCGCTATTTTGGCATAAAAAATAACGTGCAACAAAACGTCGCCGAGTTCCTTTTTTATTTCCGGGATTTCATTTTTAATAATTGCTTCGCACAACTCGTAAGTCTCTTCTATTGTATTTGTGCGGAGACTTTCGTTAGTCTGCTTCCTGTCCCATGGACATTTCACCCGCAATTCGTCGAATATATCCAGCAAACGCCCAAACGCTTGCATTTTCGACCGGTTACCGCTTTCCGGCAAGTTATCGTTATTATGCATTGTCATTCGTTTTATTTTTACCCGGCGCCGATTACCGGTTGCTGAAATTTTTACTCCCTTCCTGCAAGAACCGGATGTATTCGTCCACATCTTTATTGTAAGCGCGCCATGGGCCGATCGGCTGCCCATGATTGTTTAACAATACATAATACGGTTGAGCGTTAGCGCCGAATTTATGCCGTTGCAGGTAGCTCCATTTGTCGCCGATGGTTCTTAATTTAGTCGTTTTACCGTATTCTTCTATTTCAACAGTTTCCGGTAATTTAGCCTTATCATCTACATAAAGGGAAATCAAAACATAATCATTATCTATAATCCCTTTTACTCTCGGATCCGACCAGACAGAAGCCTCCATTTCGCGGCAATTGACGCAACCAAAGCCTGTAAAATCAACCATAACAGGTTTTCCATGTTTCGCAGCATATTCCATTCCTTCGTCGTAATCGTAGAATTTAGGATGTACTTCCCCATCATATAAATTGAAGTCCTGCGTGTAAAGCGGCGGAGAAAAGGCGCTGATCACTTTCAATGGCGCTCCCCATAAACCGGGAATCATATATATGGTGAATGAAAAAGAAATGATAGCCAAAAATAAACGTGCGACAGATAAATGTTTCAAATCACTATCGTGAGCGAATTTTATTTTTCCTAATAAGTAGAATCCCAATAAAGCAAAGATTATGATCCAAAGAACAAGAAATACCTCACGATCCAAAATTCGCCAGCCGTAAGCTAAATCGGCTACGGATAAAAACTTCAAAGCTAACGCTAACTCAAGGAAACCCAAAACTACTTTTACCGAATTGAGCCATCCGCCCGATTTGGGAAGATTTTGCAACAGCGAAGGAAATATGGCAAAAAAAGCAAACGGGATAGCCAAAGCCAATCCAAATCCGAGCATGCCGATGGCCGGTCCTGTAATACTTCCCATGCTGGCTGCCTGTACAAGTAATCCTCCGATGATAGGGCCTGTACATGAAAAGGATACCAGTACTAATGTAAATGCCATGAAAAAAATACTGATAAATCCGGTTGTAGTTTCCGCTTTATTATCTATTTTATTTGTCCATGAGGAGGGCAACGTTAATTCAAATGCTCCGAAGAAAGAAACAGCAAATAAGATCAACAGAGCAAAGAAAATCAGATTGAATACAGCATTAGTGGACAATTCGTTCAAGGCGCTGGCGCCGAAAAGAATAGTAATCAACAAACCTAAAGCCAAATAAATAATGATGATGGATAAACCATAAATAACTGCATCCGTAACCGCTTGTTTGCGATTCGATTTAGAGCGTTTCAAAAAGAAACTGACGGTCATCGGAATAATAGGCCAAACACAGGGAGTAAGTAATGCCAAAAATCCGCCGCCAAAACAAAGGAGGAAAATAGCCACCCAAGACTTATCTTTCGCCATTTTGCCCGTTCCATAGTTTTGCAATTCCTCTACAACAGGTTTCCACCAATCCAAAGTGCCTGCTGACATTACCGGCTCGTTCCGCGATGATGTGCTGTCTGTTGACAATTCATCGACTGATTGTTGGGAATTAGATGTTGAGTCGGAAACAGCAGCAATATTTGCCTTGTGTTCCGTATTTATCAGGGAAGCCGGCAAATCTTTTTTTGAAAAGGAAAATTCTTCTTTACATGGAATGCAATACTCGTCATTGCAAGTCATATAATCAATATATCCTTGAATATTAAAATTTTCAGCATCAATAATTTTTAATTTCTGGGTAAAAGAAGGATTTCCTTTATACCAACTGATATTCATACCAAATAAATCGTCAAACTCTGTGTTTATTTCGGCAAGAGTTGTAACTTTGTCGAGTAATTCTACTCCTTTTACCTTTTCAAAAATAAAAGTAGTAGGATTAGGACCTCCGGGGGGTAAATGCATATCATAGAGATGCCAACCCGGATCGATGGTTGTAGTGAAAATAATTTCACCCGATTTACTGATGGAATGTTTCCATTTAACGGGTTCTTGCACTTGTGCAAGAAGATAAAAAGGAGCAATTACAAGAAAAAGAAAAATAAAATTAATTTTTTTAAGCATAATGTTTGTTCTTTTTTGCAAAGATACATGAAATTTTTCTTTTGTCGATTGTCTTTTATCTTCAAATTTAGAGAGGAAAGATATAAAGATTACTTATTTAATCATATAATAAAAGCGGTTTAGAATTTATGGAAGCACAGAAAAAAGAAAAAAGTACGAAAGTCCGGAAATGGGGAATAATTGCGATTGGAATTATCGTTCTCATTTTGGCTATGTTTATTTACGTCCGGTTCTATTTTGTTTGGGGAGAAGGAGTGAAAGCCGGTCAACTAAATTATGTGGTATATAAAGGTTATATTTTTAAGACCTATGAAGGAAAACTTATTCAGGCCGGGTTGCGATCGGGGAATGTAAATGGAAGTATTCAATCGAATGAGTTTATATTTTCGGTCTCAAACGAAGAAGTTGCGAAAAAACTGATGTTGGCAGGAGGTCAGGATGTAGACTTGCATTACAAAGAATATTTTGCATCGGTACCTTGGCGCGGACATAGCAAATTCGTAGTAGACAGCATTATTAAAATTAAAACTGAGAAATAAAAACTAAAAACTGCTTGGTCTGTGTTATTTCTTATTTCTTATTTTTTTCTTACTTAAAAAGTGCGGATTGATATTATTACTGTGCTTCCTGAGATTTTGGAAAGCCCTTTGAATTACTCCATATTAAAAAGAGCCAAAGACAAAGGCTTAGTTGAAATACAAATCCATAATCTTCGGGATTATTCTTTGGATAAACATCGAAGGGTAGATGATTATCCGTTTGGCGGTCAAGCTGGTATGGTATTGCAATGTGAGCCGGTTGATCGGGTTATATCCCATTTGAAGGCAAAACGGGAATACGACGAAGTGATTTACACTTCACCCGACGGAGAAACATTTAATCAACCTGTGGCAAATCAACTTTCGATGTGTCAAAACCTGATCATCCTTTGCGGACACTATAAAGGGATCGATTATCGCATCCGCGAACATCTTATTACCCGTGAAATTTCTGTGGGCGACTATGTACTAACCGGAGGCGAGTTAGCTGCCGCTGTGATGTCCGATGCAATCGTTCGACTGATTCCGGGCGCTATCGGCGATGAACAATCGGCGCTATCCGATTCTTTTCAAGATAATCTGTTAGCGCCGCCCGTCTATACAAGACCTTCCAATTATAAAGGATGGCAAGTCCCCGATATTTTACTTTCCGGTCACGAAGCTAAAATCAAAGAATGGGAATTGCAACAGTCCTTCAATCGAACCAAACGACTACGACCTGATCTGCTGTAAGTTACTCTTACTATTTCCCTTCTGTCCGGAAACTTTAACAGTCATCATAATTGTATTATTTTTTTGTTATTTTATTATATTTGTATTATTTTTTTGTTATTTTTTTGTTATTTTAATTTTATTGCTTATATTTGCACAAATTTAATTTATATATATTGATAACAAATACCAAACGTGCCTGTTTATATTATTTATGCGCCTTGCTTATGCTTTGTATTCAGGAAGTAGATTTGCAAGCCCAAGATATAAGCAGCAAAAGATTTAACCCGCCCAATCTGTCCTTCATAATAGGCAGTAAAAAAATGACTGTAGCCAGCAACGGCGATATCCTTTCCATTTCCGAGATTGGATATCAGCCCTATTCAAACAAAAACGACGTCATCGTAGTGGATTATAACGACGTTGCAGTGGAAGCAAACCGCAATGCTTCCGTTTGGAAAGGAAATTATTATCCATCGGTTTTTTATTTTCCCATAGACAAACACCTGCTGTTGCGCGAATACCGCAATAACAATATCATGCTGGACGCGCTTGACGAACTGATAAGGACAAAGCAAGTAACCGACAACCTCGAAGCCATTGAAATTATCGGAGCATGTTCGCCCGTAGGCAGCGAGGAACACAATCTTAGGCTGGCTTTAAGCCGCTGTATGGCGTTACGCTCTTATCTGCGATGGAAACACTTGCAATTTGCCGAAAGTTTCCCCATCAAGTTCAATATTATAGGTGTGGACAGGCTGGGCTACAGTATCCTGAAAAACCAACGACGGACGCTACCCGAAAAAGAGATCTGGAATATGCTCCAATATGCGGCTATTCGCCTGAAAATGAAAGACGGATCCTATATTATTCCCGGTTCCGACAAGCCCAAGGAGTTTTTCTCCTCGCCTTCTCCGCAAGAAACGAATCCGGTTGTTAAAAACAGGCAGGACGTTACCCAACCCTGCGATACCGTATTCATAGAACCCGATACTGTAGTGATAAAAACTACCGAAGTTATCCGGGCGGTCGAAAGAGTACCCGCCGACAAGCCCAACGACACATCGGCGCCGGTATATATTGCGCTTAAAAATAATCTGTTATACGACGTTGCCTTGCTGCCCAACCTCACCGCCGAATGGTATATCGGCAAACAGTGGTCGTTGGCGGTAGAAGGTAACTGGAGCTGGTGGACATTTGGGCGCCCCATACAAAACCGGTGGTATCATCGCATCCAAATCGCCGGAGTCGAGCTGCGCAAATGGATAAACTCGCCTTATCCGTTACAAGGGCATGCTCTGGGCGTCTATTCTATGACGGGCAATTACGACCTTCGCCTCTTTGTTACCGACGAGTATTCCAAAGGTTGGCTCAGCTACCAGAGCTGGTCGGCCGGATTGTCGTATGCTTACAGTTTTCCCATAGCCAACCGGTTTAACATAGAACTGGGACTGGCTGCCGGATACATAGGCGGACGGTACTATCAGTACGACTACTGTATGACGCACGAACATTGGGCGAAACGAGCTACATTCAACAGAAATTATATAGGACCTACACGTGCAAGCCTCTCGCTCGTCTGGCTGCTCGGTGCAGGAAATAATAAAAAAGCAGGAACAAATATTTATCCTGAAAATAATAAGAATTAGTAACCATGCGCTTTTTAAGAATTAATAACCTGAAACATATAACTTTACAAATTATCGGATCTATCGTCCTGTTAAGCTTTATCGCTTGCCAACACAAGGAAATTACGGAGTGTCCGGCCACAAATATACCTGTTAATATCGTTATTCACTGGGATAGCGTACCCGCCAATACGCTGGAGTTGCCCGGCAAGATGACCGTACACTGGTATCCGACAACAGAACGCCTCATCGCTTCCGACATGAGTCCTTACGGCGGCCGGGAATGGCTTAATGCCAATACATTCGACGTTATGTGCCTCGACTTTTATGGAAACACCACGCTGGCTTTCCGCAGTAACGGCGACCGTGAGAATTTCGAAGTGTATAATGTCCGTTCGACCGGCCTGTACAATGTGAATGTGCCTCAGTTGCCCGGCGAAGTAACCGTTGCAGAAGCCTATCCGTACCAATGGTATATCGACAGCCGGTCGCAAACGATTGATATAAAAAAACAGCCGGCAAAGGATACGGCTACTGTGCATTTTTATCCGAAAAACGTATTAAAGGAATTTACCTTCCTTGTGTACGACGTGATCGGCGCCAAATACATGATTAAAAACGGCGGAGCCATTTCCGGCATGTCGGGATCGTATTTCCCGGCCAGCCACAGTCTGGCGTCAAGGCCTTCCACCATATTATTCTCGCGCGTGGAAGCCATTATCGACGGACAGAACAGTTCGCTCTGGACATCGCAGGACAAAGCGCTTTTTGCCGGTAAAGACCCGAATTGGGACAGTCCTGATACGCTCAAAGGCTGGACACGCGATTGGATAGTCGGGAAATTCGTTACTTTCGGACCGCTCAATCCCGATGATTTTCGTTTCCGCCTTACCGTAGAAGCCATCAGTAAAGCTAACAACCATTTTTACGGTTCATGGGGATACCAACATGGCGAATGGGAAAATACCATAGCTTCCCAAATCAAGAACGCTATGGGCCAAAACGGAACGCTTGAAGAACAATTGGCATGGCGGCAACGCAACGGCGGATACGACATTATAATCAGCAACAAACGTCGTATGGTAGTACCCGAAACCGAAGGCGGCATCGGCAACGAGGGCGGCTTTATTGTCGGCGTGGACGACTGGGGCGAAATGATAAGCGCGCCCACAGTGGGAGGTGGAAGCAACCGCAGTAGCGCACTACGCGCAGCCATTAATACTTATGCCAACCTTCCCGACTTTGTAGTCAACGGCATACATACCGACGGCGCCGCATGGTCGCGTATCTTTAATGAACAATATGTTTATAAACCCGAAAGCGGCTTAGTTTGGGATTATGCGCCTAAAAAATTCTGGCCGGCCACAGGTATGATCGACTTTTATGCGTATGCGCCGGCCGGTGTTAAAAATCTGGTTAAAGGCTTGTATAATAACGGAGACAACACAACCAAGCCCGTCCTCGAATATACAATGCCGTACAAGGAACGGGAAGAACCGCCTCCCGGAACCGGCGAGCCGTCCTCGCCTCTGTTTGTGGACGACAAGCAGGAAGACCTGCTCGTGGCCGTGCAAAACCGCCCGTCGCCGCACAGCATTCCGGTGCCTATGAACTTTCGCCATGCTTTCAGCCGGGTAACCGTAAAGGCGAAAACCGATAAGAACTACACCGCCTACCGCATCAAGGTATCGAGGGTCGATCTGCAAAATATGCAAACGTCAGGCAAACTCGAATTGAAGCCGGACAATAAGAATTTACCGTACAGCACCGGCATCCCGATGGAAGCGACCGAACACTTCAAATACAACGGCACGAATAGTGTAACGTTATGGACGAACCTCCGGACGCCGGCAAGCTACTGCTTCCGGTTGCTTTCAGGCCTCGTTGCCATCGAAGACGAATATACCACGCTACTGCACAACGATAATAGCGTGTTTGTGATACCCCAAAGCACAATCGGCGCAACGGTATATGTGGAATACAACGTGTATTCGCTCTCGCCGGCAGGCGGTGAGCAATACATCATGTCGGCCAATAAATTATTGTCGCTACCTTCCGGATTCTCATTCGAAACCGGACGGCAATACGAATTACAGCTAATATTGAATGTTCCTGCAAAATGAATTCGTTCATTAATTTATAAACAAAACATTTTTTTTCACTTATTTATTTATTCATTTAATTTTTATTTACTATGATGACAAAAAAAAATTTCTTAAGAATGTCCCTGCTGGCAATTGCCGGCTTATGGGTAGCATGTTCCAGCGATGAAACCCTGAATAACGAAAATAGGGAACCAATTTCATTTCGCGTTCAGGGCGGCGCTCCGTCCCTCCGGGCTACCGGCACTACGCTCGGTTTTGTGAATGCTTTCGTGGTAAACGCTTACGGAGATGTAACGGGCATCCCTACTGCTACTCCCCCATCGGTTGCAACGATGAATGGCGTAACGGTATATCGCGAGGAAAACAACACTACCGACGTTTTCGATTACAACCCGAAATTGTACTATCACTCCGCAGACAGCAAGGTCTATTTTTCCGCCTACTCGCCCATCAGTAAAAGCGTTAACTCCGGGTTGAAAAACGACCCCAATAACAAAATTGACTACACGGTAATCGTACCCGACAAAACTAATGGGAACACCTCGCAGGAAGATCTGTTAGTAGCTTATACCGCTCAAAACGATTTGAGCGGAACAACAAAGGTAACGCTTAACTTCAAACATGCTTTGAGCCGTGTATATGTAAAAGCCACAAACGAAACGCCTGAAACGGTTGTTATCAAGGAGTTAAAATTAGTCAACCTGTATAATCGAGGCGAACTTAAAATTGATGCAACTTCTTGGAACGTGGCCACTAATGTAGATATCAACGAAGCATACAAGACGACAATTGCTACTGTACCCGACTATAAGAAATTATGGACTCCTACCGGTTCTCAAAACAACTCCTACCAATATGTGCTTCCCGCTTCGGGTGTAGCCGTACCGGCAGGCACTAAAACGAGAACTTTCATTGTATCTAAAGAACAGGGCATGATGATATTGCCGCAAACGACGATTTCCAGTTCCCCCTTTACGGAAGCCACCGATTTTTATCTGGAGGTAAAATACAAACTTTCCAACATTGAGGAAACAGTTAAAATACCGTTCAAAGATTTGAATAATCTCTCCGCAACAGGTCTGACTTTTGAATTCGGCCGCCAGTATGCGCTGAATATCGACTTTAAAAACGTAGCCATCGAATTTACTGTAACGGTTGAAGATTGGAACACGCCGGAGGTTGACTTACCTTTACCGTAAGGTTAATTCTCATATTCAATGTTTTTCGCCGATGCGGAAAGCAAAAACAACCCGCGCCCCCTTGGTTGGGGACGCGGGAACAAAAACACAGCATAATAAAAAGATGAAAATGAAAAAGTATTTGATATACGCTTTCTTGTCGCTCGCCCTGTTCTGCCCGCGAGCAATGCAGGCGCAAACGCCCGGTGGAATCAGTAATGCTACTCCCATCGTGTGGCTTACGCCCGATACCTACGCAAACGGTACATGGACAAACAAAATTTCCGGTACGGTGGGGGATTTTATCAATCCTTCAGGTACAAGCTTAGAAAAACCCGGCACCATTACCAGTTACAACTTCCACCCGGCAGTTGTATTTACCAAAAGTTCCAACAACAATGCGAGGAACCGCTTAGAATCGCAAAATACCCGCAACATTGGCAGTGACAATAATATTACCGCCATTTTCGTGCATAAACGGAAAACAAACGGCTACGCCAAACACGATTTCTTTTCGTTCAACTACAACAGTGGAGACAATGGACATATCGTGTGGAATAATGGCAATGCCAATAACAATCAACTTACCGTATATTGGCCGGCTACAACAGTTAATTTTGAACAAAACCGGCATAACGAAGGTATTTTGACTGTTGACATCAACAATAGCGCCGGAAGCCGGATCGAGAGTTATCTAAACGGCGTCAATTATCAAAGCACGGGAAACCACGGCGGCAAAGTATCTTACAACACCAAATGGGTGCTGGGAGCAGGATACAGCAATAGCTATGGTTACGAAGGAGAGGTGCAGGAAGTAATTATACTTAAATCAAACGACACAAGCAACCGCCTCACCGTTACCGACCGGCAAAAAATCCATTCCTACCTTGCTATAAAATACGGTATTACGCTGAACAACGACAATTACGTTAATTCCGACAATTATGCGGTGTGGAACAGAACCACAAACAACGGCTATAACAACAATATTTTCGGCATCGGGCGTGACAATGCCGCCGGGCTGAACCAAGTGCAAAGCTGTAGTCAAAACAGCGACATGCTGACCATTTACAAGGGTGCGTTCAACACGACCAACAATAACAACAGTACGGCATTAAGCAATAAAACCTTCCTGATGCTCGGTGCAAACGGTGAATCAGGAAACATCGCATACAACTACTCCGCAAACACCCCCTTTCTGAACGGCAATTCTGCGGATAAAGTCAATTACCGCTCCTCAGTCGTTTATAAGGCGCAGGTAACTACCGCAGGCACAGCCGGAGGCAGCCAAACCGTCAATATTAACGTTGCTTCCAGAAGCGCAAAGTATGTGCTGGTTTCTGCGAATGCCGCTTTCCCTCCTGCAAGCACACGCATTTATCCGATTAACGCCTTCACGGCTGCCAATGTGCTGATTAACAATGGCGACATGGTTGCTATCGCCGGCTTTCAGACAACGCCCGGCGACTCGAAAGCAGTTATTTTTTTTACATGGCTCACACCGGAAAGTTACAACAACGGTGTTTGGAAAAACCTTATGGGCGATGGGATAGGAGACTTTACGCAGACATCTACATGGAATGTCAAAACGCCGCCGACAAAAATTTTGGGAGCGAATTATCATCAGGCCACTTCATTCGTGCCTCAAAATTTCGCTACTGCATTAAATCGTCTAATATCGAAAAACGGCATCAATATTTCAAACAACGACGCTTTTACCTTTATTTTAGTATATAACGCAATGAATGCGGGATTTGATAACCAAAATATTCTGAACTTTGCCGGAGGAACCGAGTGGAACCTCACCTCCTACTCATTAGGATATAATAATAATAACAATAACAACACACTGGCTATGGGTTGGCCAACCACTTTACGTTCTTTAGGACAAGTGCCATGGAACACGCCCGTATTGGTTACTGTTGACAACAGCAACGGCCAAATAACGACAAACGGCATACGCCACTATTTGGATGGCTCACAGATAGCTACAGCGACATCGGCAAGCGGTTCGGTAAATAACGCCATAGTACTTGGCGGCAGCTATTATGATCTTACAGGTAATGGCGAACGCGGTTTCAAAGGCCATATTCAGGAAGTGATTATGTTGAAACGTCCGAAAGCCTCTGCTTCGTTTTTGGCAGATGTCAATTCGCAGGCGGATTTCAAAAAAATCCATACCTATCTTGCCATAAAATACGGTATCAGTATGAACAGCGACTATATGGCTTCCAACGGGACTGTTATCTGGAATAACTCCGCCAATACCGGTTACAACAACCATATTTTCGGTATCGGGAACGACGAAAAGACAGGCTTGCACCAAAAACAGTCGGTAAGCGCATCCAATCAAAAATTGAAAATTTATGTCGGCAACAAGTTAGAAACGCTGAACAGCGAGAACAACGGCGTCATACCTGACGGACAATATCTTATAATCGGGAGTAACGGAGCCACCAATTATCCTCCGGTTTCTACCATCACCACAGGTACACAGTACGAAAACGACGTTATAGGCACCGAACTGAATTTCTGGTCGGGCGCCATCTACAAAGCGCAACTCACGGGGGTTCCGGCCGGAGACAGTTTTAAGGTAAATGTGCTGGCCGGAAACAGTTACAAGTATGCTTTTGTTTCTAAAACAGCCAATTTCATTGCTGGAGATACGCGGATTTATACGGTTAACGCTTTGGGCATAGCTACAATACCTTTCGACAATATGCATCCTTACATTCGCTTTGTGGGGTACAGCTCAGGCCCGGGTGACGTGCTCGACGGCCTGTCGCTCTGGCTCCGAGCCGACGACCCAAACATGCTGACAATCCAAAATGTAGATAAAAGCGATCCAACCGTGAGCGGTTATCCCGACGCAACAACAGAAAATACCTTGCCCGCCATAACGGAATGGACCGACTATATACGTAACATGAATTATACCTATAGCAATGCCATCGCAGGGGCTAGCGGCTCGAATGTCAAAAAACCGGTTTACAAGGCAGCCTCACCGGAAATGAATTTCCATCCGGCGATACGTTTTTACAGCCATGAATCCAGTTCGGGCAGCTATTTAAGAAACAATACCGGTATTTTATCAGCGACCGAACGCAACCAGCATACCGCTATATTTGTTACGAATAACAATTTTACTGACAACGCATGGGTTTACCCAATGAGTTTTGG
>JAITAH010000108.1 GCA_031284225.1 Dysgonamonadaceae bacterium
AATGTGATTGAAAATATTGCACTTGGCGAATTTGAACCTGATTTACAGCGAATCGTCAATATCTGTACCCTGCTCGGCATGATGCCTTTTATTGAGAAACTGCCGGCCGGTTTCCATACTTATCTCGGCGAAAACGGCGCTTCGCTTTCGGGCGGACAGAAACAGCGTCTGGCCATTGCCCGCGCATTGTACAAAAACCCCGAAATCCTGATACTCGACGAGGCGACTTCCTCGTTGGATTCCGAATCGGAACAGTTCGTACAACAAACCATTAAACAACTTCAAAGTCAGGGAAAAACGATCATTATTATTGCTCATCGCCTGAGTACGGTGATCAATGCCGATACGATCGTGGTGCTGGAAAACGGCAAAGTAATCGAACAAGGCCGACACGACGAACTGTATGCCACTCAAGGCCGGTATTTTCAAATGTGGAAGAAACAATTGCCTGTCGTTTAATATTTTGGATAATCCTCACAAGCGTTCAACCGAGTATCCTTTGGCGTTCAGATATCGGATAATATGAGCTATTTTAAATTTACCTCATCCAATATCTCGACAATATCCTCTGCCGTAATCTTTTCAAAATCTTTTTCCAAGGGCGTGATGAAGACGCCGGCCATATCTACCGATGCCGGACTTATCAGCAAACGGGCGTCGCCTTCGGCCGAATAACAGGCCGGACGGTGCTTTTTCCGGGGAAAGAGGCAGGTAATCCATGTCCCGTTTTCGTACCAGGTCAGCAGATTCAGCATCGGTTCGCTATCGCCGGGAGGCAGAGGCAAAGCGTCGTAATTTTGCCGGAAACGGGCGAGCATTTCCTGCCGGTTTGCCGATTCGATTCGGATCGCATTTTTCCATTCCCGTTCGTTTTCGATGGGAAGGAAGCCTTTATTGCCGGCCTGAAAATGGAAATGGTCGGGGGCGGAAGCGCCGCATTTCGGACCGTTGTAAAACACAACATAATCGTCCAGCGCTTGCGCCAAATCGAGCATGTCGCCGAAACGGGGAGCAATGAGTTGGGGCGTGTGTTCCAGCGCCGGAACGGTCAGGTGGCGCGGAAAAATCGGATAGGGATTCACCAGCACTGTATATTGCCCCTTGAAGGGAATGCCTTTTTGCACCGGCGGGCGGTTATCGCTGCAAAGGAAGCATTTGCGCGCCTGAATGGATTGCGGATCGACTTTGGCCGCCGATGAGGTGATGCGCGCCGGATTGAACTGTACTTTGTACGGGTAGCCGTCCACATTCAGCGTTTTGACTTTTACCTGCGTCAGGGCTTTATAATTGGTTTTTGCTAATTCCCAATCGTTTAACTGTTCTTCAAATAGTTGGTTGACTGCGTTTTTAATCATTCTGTTCAATTTTCAATAATCCGACTTCTCTGCCGGTTACGGTAAACAGTACTTGCGTTTTACCGCCATCAAGACGGGTAAGATTATACATACCACACCTCAAAATCCCAATCCCATTGATCATAATAAATATTTCCGCCGCGCCATTCCAGTTCACCCCGCTGGAAATCCACATCGTCGCTCCGCAGGAAAATTTTATGCGGGAAGAGCGGTTGCGAAAAATCGCTGTTCACAATCCAGCGATACGCATCCATTCCATTGGAATAGAAATATTTTACATCGTCGTTATCGCCATACGTACTGAGGCCGAACGACTCGTCCATCGGTATCCAGCCGATGCCTTCCACATAAAACTCGCTCCAATCGTGCAGGTTCTTATTGCCGGGATGCATCATAAAACCGCTTTGCCAGCGTGCAGGAATACCGTTGTAACGCGCCAACGTCATAAACAGCAGGGTTACTTGTCCGCAATCGCCATGCCCGTTTTCCAAAACGTACTGCGGAATGTTTGCGATGGTCGAATATTCACGCGCTCCAGCCCAGGGAAACGTAATATCCACCCATTCCCAAATCTTTTTTACTTTCCGATAAGGGTCTTTTTCGTCGCCCACGATCCGTTCGGATACCGCCCGGATCGAATCGGTGAAAACAATGTGCGGCGGACGTTCGGCGGTGTAGGTTTTGTATAATTCACTTTGCGTATCGTAGGGTTGAATCGTTCGGCTTTGCAGATTGAACCATTCGGCAGCATGTTGATACGAAAATTCAATAGCGAACTTCAGCGGCTCGTCTTGCCGGGCTACTTTTTCCATATAGAGCGTTCGGTGAGGATACTGCGGCGGCGCAATCACATAATTGCTATCGTTGACCGACAACAGTTTAACGTTCGATTGCCGGCGGTTGTCTTCGCGCGGATAAGGCAGCCAACATCTTACTACTTCCCCGTCGGGAACGGAATTGGGTGGCAAAGTCAGTTCATATTTCACCCGCATTTTTACGGGGGACGCTTGCGTTTTCCCGTTTTTAGCCAAGGTATTGACTATTTCCGGCAGATGCGTTTTCAAAACCGATTCCTTGCCTTCGACGGGTGTATCGACTTCGGCTTTGCAGGCAATCGCCTCTTTGTCCAAACGGAACAGATTGTGCGCCGATCGGTCGAAATACCATTTTTGGCCGTCTATGAGTTTATATTCCAATGCGTTGGATTTTTCCCATTTTTCCAGCATTTCGTCGTTGACGTCGGGATAATATTTCCGGATGTACTCGATAATCGCCGCTTTGTCTTTGTTGAAATCCAGACGAATGCGGTGCATGACGTCTTTCCGCGTATTCAGTTCGTAAACTTCGGCGGGGGATAAATCGTTTTCCGCGATGTATCTGTCGATGAGATACGTCGCTTGGGTGAAATTACCGGCTGCTTCTTCCGAAGC
>JAITAH010000270.1 GCA_031284225.1 Dysgonamonadaceae bacterium
ACAATCATTCCTTTGAAACCTTCTTCTTTGGCTTTGATGGCAATCGGCAATACGCCCCGGACGGCCTTCAACGTTCCGTCCAGCGACAGTTCGCCCATCATGAGGTAGTCGCCCACCCGGTCGGCTTTCACCTGTTCGGCCGCCGCTAAAATCCCGATGGCCAGCGGCAAATCGTAAGCCGAACCTTCCTTGCGAATATCGGCCGGAGCCATATTCACGACAATCTGTTTTCGAGGAAATTTCATTCCGTTAAATTCGAGCGCTGAGGTAATCCGCTCGTGCGATTCTTTAATACTGACGTCCGGCAATCCTACCAGAAAAAATTTAATCCCTTTACTGCAATTGACTTCAATCGTAATTAAGTTGGCGCTTACTCCCTGTAAGGCTGCCGCATAGACTTTTACTAACATAGTTGTGTTATGTAATTAATTTGTTAAGCGATGTAAATGTTATTATCTATAATTAAGCATTCGATTTTTATATTATTATGAAGAAAGAAAAGGATGATTAAGATTGGAATCTAACGGTCTATTTCTCTCCTCTTTTGTTTTTCGTTTTTATTTTTTTCGTCAAAATTATTTATTTCATATTCCTGAAGTTCTTTAACAGTCATTTGCAAGCGTTTGTAAAGAGGAGTATCTTTGGCCGGACTTTCGACGAGGGAAAGGGCGTCAACCACTACACGAAGGTCTTTGCTTTCCATCAAATAGTCCTGAATCAATACTAAACTGGCAATAGACCGGGGGTGTTCCCGGATAAAAACTTGCGAATTGGAAATTAAGCTTTGCATCAACGCTTCGTTTCGTTTTTCATCGTCCGTATCGTTACGTTCTTTAATAATATCCCGGTTGGCTTGCCTGAATTCCGTCAAAAGTTCGTTGACTTCATTTCCGTTGAACCTCATCAATTCCGGATATTCGGCGTCGCCCGAAATTTTCACGACTTGTCCGTTTTCCGCCCAGACCGTTACCCACACCGTACCGTCTTCCATAAATATCAAAATCGGTTGAATGGAATCGGAAGAGGCTTCGTACTTAAATTCGCCATCTTTAGAAAAAACCGTATCCCGCTTGACGCCCAGGTATCCGAACGGCTCAATATACAGCATCGGATCGATCAAGCCGGTGATATTTCCTTCCAGCAAGTAGTTTTTTTCATCCCTACAAGCTCCCAGCAAGAGTACACACCCCAATATGCCGATTATAAAATTAATTTTCATCGCCGCCAAAGATAAGCATTATTTTTTAATACATTATAACATTGTTGTTAAATAATACACATTCATTTTTACATTCTTTATTTCAAATAAAAGCAGTACCTTTGTACACACTCAAAAAACATCTTTTTTCTTCCGGAATGTATGAGTACTATTAATTTTGATTTAACGCGGATAAAAGGCATTATTTTTGATGTTGACGGCGTACTTTCTCCCGATACCATTCCCCTGCATCCCACGGGCGAACCGATGCGGGTGATTAATACGAAAGACGGTTATGCGATGCAATTAGCCGCCAAACAGGGAATTGTTCTGGGAATTATTACCGGCGGCGATACTTTGTCGGTTCGCCAGCGCTTCGAAAACCTCGGCTTTCAGCATGTTTATCTGAAAGCCCGGTACAAGATGAACGAATTTCGGGATTTCCTGCAAAAAACCGGATTGTCGCCGGACGAAATCTGTTATGTCGGCGACGATATTCCCGATTACGAAGTGATGCAAGCCGTAGGTCTTCCCGCCTGTCCGGCCGATGCGGCGCCGGAAATCAAGGCGATTTCCAAATACATTTCCCATAAAAACGGGGGTCAAGGCGTTGGACGCGATATTATCGAACAAACCTTGAAAGCGCAAGGGAAATGGATGCAAGACGATGCTTTCGGTTGGTAATATGCTGGAACACTTGGCTAAATATAAAATCGTACTGGGTTCTCATTCTCCCCGGCGGCGAGAATTGCTATCCGGATTGGACATTCGCTACGACGTAATCCCGATTCCGGACATCGACGAAAGCTACCCGGAGCATTTGAAGAAGGAAGAAATTCCGGTCTATATTGCCCGGTTAAAGGCGAACGCCTATCGCAGCCTGATGACCGACGATACGTTCCTGATTACGGCCGACACTATCGTCTGGTTAAACGGCCAAGTATATGGGAAGCCGAAAACGGAGGCCGACGCGAAGGCCATGTTGCGCGCGCTGTCCGGTCAAACCCACGAAGTGATTACCGGCGTTTGTTTGACAACCCGCGAAAAACAGCAAACGTTTCATGCCGTTTCGTCCGTAACATTCGCCGTTTTAGAGGAAAAAGAAATCGAATACTACCTCCGGAAATACCAACCTTACGATAAAGCCGGCGCTTATGGCGTACAAGAATGGATCGGCTATACCGGAGTAGAAAGTTTGAGCGGTTCGTTTTACAACGTGATGGGATTGCCTGTTCGCCTGCTATACAAACAGCTGAAAGAATGGTAGCGTTTTTAGATAAATCAAACATAAGTTGTTGATGTTTCCGGAAAAAACATTACTTTTGCGTGAAAATAAAAGCGAAAAGAATATGTCAAAAACCATTGTAGAAACTCCGTTGATGCGACAATACATCGAGATGAAAACGAAACATCCGGATGCGATTTTGTTATTCCGCATAGGGGATTTTTACGAAACATTCTCGACAGACGCCATCCTCACATCGGAAATACTGGGCATTACCCTCACCCAACGAGCGAACGGGGCCGCACAACACATCGAATTAGCGGGATTCCCTCATCATGCCCTGGATACGTATTTGCCCAAACTGGTTCGCGCAGGTAAACGAGTGGCTATCTGCGACCAGTTGGAGGATCCTAAATTGACCAAGAAACTGGTTAAACGGGGTATTACCGAATTGGTTACCCCCGGTATTTCGATTAACGATCAGGTGTTGAATCACAAAGAGAATAATTTTTTGGCTTCGGTGCATATCAACCGGCCAATTTGCGGCGTCGCTTTCCTCGATATTTCTACCGGCGAATTTCTGACGGCCGAAGGCCCAATCAATCATATCGATAAACTGTTGAGTAATTTCGCGCCGAAAGAAGTGTTGCTGGAACGCCGTCAACGCAAGGTTTTCGAGGAAAATTTCGGTTCGAAATGGCTGACTTACGAAATGGAAGACTGGGCGTTTACCGAAGAGTCTTCCCACGATCGCCTGCTCAAGCAATTTCAAACCCAAAGTCTGAAAGGGTTCGGCGTACAACATCTGACTCAGGGAATTACGGCCGCCGGGGCCATTTTACATTACTTAGATTTTACTCAACATACTCAAATAAGCCACATCACCGCTTTGTCGCGCATCGAAGAAGAACGTTTCGTCCGCCTGGATAAATTCACGATTCGCAGTCTGGAATTATTAAGTTCCATGAACGAAGGCGGCAAATCGCTCATCGACGTATTAGACCATACCATCACCCCTATGGGCGCCCGGATGCTGAAACGATGGATCGTTTTTCCCCTCAAACAGGTGAAATCGATTGAGGATCGCCTCTCGGTGGTGGAATATTTCTTCCGTCAGCCGGACTTGAAAGGAAAATTGAAACAGCAATTCAGTTTAATCGGCGACCTCGAACGGATTATATCGAAAGTAGCGATCGGCCGCGTCAATCCGCGGGAAATCGTGCAACTGAAAACGGCGCTTACGGCCATTGTGCCAATCAAAGAAATCTGCTTAGAGGCTAAGGAAGCCAGCCTGAAACGTATCGGCGAACGGTTGAATCTCTGTGCCGGCATCCGCAACCGTATCAAAAGGGAACTGGCGCCCGACCCTCCTGTTCTGCTAAATAAAGGAAACGTGATCATCAAAGGCGTTAATGCCGAATTAGACGAATTGCGCCGAATCGCTTATTCCGGTAAAGATTACCTGCTGCAAATACAGCAACGCGAAAGCGAACGAACCGGAATCCCTTCTTTGAAAATAAGTTACAACAGCGTTTTCGGTTATTATATTGAAGTCCGCAATACGCACAAGGATAAAGTTCCCGCCAACTGGATTCGCAAGCAAACCCTGACGCAAGCGGAAAGGTACATTACCGAGGAACTGAAAGTGTATGAGGAGAAAATATTGGGAGCAGAGGATGAAATTTTTGCGTTGGAAAGCCGGTTGTTTAACGAACTGGTTCAGGAATTGATGGAATACATCACTCCCATTCAAACCGATGCAACGCTGATCGCTCAAATCGATTGCCTGACGTCTTTTGCCGCAGTAGCGGAACGGAACAAATACATCCGTCCACAAATAAACGACAGCAAAATTATCGACATCAAAAACGGCCGCCATCCGGTAATTGAAACGCAGTTGCCTCCGGGCGAAACGTATGTGCCCAACGATGTGTATTTAGACGATAAGACCCAACAAATCATTATTATTACCGGTCCGAATATGGCGGGGAAATCCGCTTTGCTGCGTCAAACGGCGCTGATTACGCTGATGGCGCAAATCGGCTCGTTCGTTCCGGCGGAAGCCGCGCAAATCGGATGGGTGGACAAGATTTTCACCCGCGTGGGTGCCAGCGATAATATTTCGCTGGGCGAATCGACTTTTATGGTGGAAATGAACGAAGCCGCCGATATCCTCAACAACCTCACCGACCGCAGCCTCATCCTGTTCGACGAATTGGGACGCGGCAC
>JAITAH010000296.1 GCA_031284225.1 Dysgonamonadaceae bacterium
TGTAATAAAGGACGGCTTTTATGTCGCCTACGAAATCATCAACGAAATCAAACTCCAGGCATATTGGGGATTTACAGATTTACTTATTTAAGGATTTACAGATTGAACAGCTAATGCGCTAATGTGGTGCGCCGGCGGCAGCCAATTCCTAATTCTTAATTCTCAAAATACCGCTTGCGCAGCCAGTATTCAAATACAGGGTCTATGAAATAGGGTTTGCTGCGGAAGAAAGCGATGATTTCTTTTTTCTCCAATGCCCCGCGCACCCGCGTGATGTTTGCCGAAGAATGGAGCTGGTAGCGGGCAATCACTTCGGCAGAGCTGAACCGGTCGATGCCGTCGATGACGGCGTGCAGGTAATTTATTTGCGAGTCGCTCAGGTCGTCGGCAAGGAGGCGGAACAGGCGGTCGTTGTAGCTGAGCAAATCTTCGGTAGCGCCGTCAATCATGCTGTCAATAACAAAGCCTTTGGTATTAAGCCAGCAGAGATGTGCGAATTGTTGCACATAAAACGGGTAGCAGCGTGTGGCACGGCAAATCACTTCGGCAAATTCTTTGGAAATGACGCGGCCGCTTTTAGAAAATGATTTCACGATGTAATCCACCAGCGCTTTTTCGTCAATCGGCTCTATCGGTATCTGCTCGCCGAACTTGTAGAATGCCTGTTTTTCGGTGAACAGGTTATGCATGGCGTTTGTTTTACTTCCGCATAACAAATAGCCTACGTTTCGTTGCGGCTTCCATTGCGCAATCAAGCGTTTTTGAAAGGCGGCAGTATCGTCAAAGCGGGCGATTTCCTGAAAATCGTTTATCCACACAATAAATGATGTGTTTTGCAGTGTGGCTATTTTTTCGGGCAACTGTAAAATTTCATCGGCAAATTCAGGCAGCCGTTGCTTGTCAAAAATAATTTGCAACGGGGCATTTTGCTTCCTGTCGTTAATTTCGATATGTGGCCGTGCGAGCGGCAGTAATTGTTCCGCTAATGCAATCCATTCGTCGCCGGTAGCGCAGGCGGCATTGAAAAGCTCGCGCGCCAGGAGGGTGTAGAAAGAATAAGCATCGCGGACATTAAACAAATTGCAGGTACACCATTTCAATTCCGTTTGTTTTGTCGCCTGTATAAACGCATTGTGCACCAACGATTTTTTGCCGTAGCCCGCCGGCGCAATCAATACCGTATTTTCTTTGTTGGCAAGGTTGGACGCAAGCCACGACAGCTCGTCTTTCCGCCCTACAAACGACTCGTTGATAACTTCCCGTGAAAAGACAAAAGGTGAGTCCATTTTTTGATTTCTAATTTTTGATTTCTAATTCCTAATCCGTCAACTAAAGCTGACGGTAATAATTCGGAAATTAGAAATTATTCCAAGATTTCGAACAGCTCGTCTAATTTTGGCGTCAGGATAATTTCGATACGCCGGTTTTTTTGGCGGGCGTCGGCGGTTTTTGCATTATCTAACGGAATAAATTCGCCGCGGCCGGCAGCTGTGATGCGTTGGGGGTCAATATGCGAATTTTTTAGCAGTTCGCGGATAACCGATGTAGCGCGTTTCACGCTCAAATCCCAATTGTCTTTCAAATCGCCCGTGCCGCGATAGGTTACGTCGTCGGTATGGCCTTCTATCAATACGTTGATTTCGGGGTTCTGCGCAAGCATCTGCGCCAAATCCTTAATTGCGCCTGCGCCCCGCGCCTCTATATTGTAGCTTCCCGACTTGAAAAGCAATTTATCTTCCATGGATACATATACTTTTCCGTTCTTCGTATGCACAATTAATCCTTTCCCCTCAAATCCGAGCAAGGCGTCGGACACTTTGCGCCGCAAGGCGTTTACCGTAGAATCCTTACGCGCAAGGATAGCTTCCAGCTCCGTTAACCGCTTATTGCGTTTTTCCATTTCGTCCTGCATTTGTTGCAGTTCGCGGAGTTTTGCCGCCAAATCATCTTCCCTCTTTTGCAGTTCTTCGCGGGTACGTTGTATTTCGATGCTCATGCTGCCGGTTTCCTTGATATTCTGCCGGCGCGAACGGTCCATCAATCCTTGCAATTCGACTAACTGTTTTTGCAGCGACACCCTTTCTGCTTCCGTTGTTTCATATTTTTTGGCGATTTCTTCCAATTCCTGCACTCGGCGTTTCAAGGCGGCATTTTCGCTGGCCAAATTATTCATTCGCTCGTTAATCCTGTTGCGGTCGTCCATCAAAAGGCGATAGTCGGAATTCAACGAATTATATTGCGTACTCGACACGCAGGAACTCAAGCCCAGTGCGGCTACCAAGAGTATAAAAGAAATTTTTACGTATTTCATAACCGGAAACAATTTTAATCTATGCCGCAAAGATAGCAAAAGATTTACGAATTATGCGATTTTATTGATTGTAGCGTAGTACAAATTTACTAAATTTGATAATTTATGGATTTTATCGGTTATTATCTCCTTTTTGACTGCAAAAATGATACTTATGGGCGGAAAGATTGGTATTTATAAAAATAAAGTAATATATTTGTAGCGTTATTGATGTTCTTTATTTTTTGATGTAAGAAACTAGCAAAATTTCTACCACTGATGGGTCACGCTTCGTCGTCAAACGTGATTTTAGGTTTATTCATCAGTGGTGGGTTTGCTAGGCCTCTTACAACAATAAATCAAAACTCACGTTTTCTTTTAAGAATTAAGAAAAATCCCACAAACAATACAGGAATCGTGAAAGTGGCAATGAAAAAAAATTGCAGCTGGGGGTTGTTTTATAAATGTCGTTTGTGTTTGTGGGTACGTATATAAAACAATCTCCAAA
>JAITAH010000330.1 GCA_031284225.1 Dysgonamonadaceae bacterium
CGTTGGCGACCATGCCCACAGCCGTAGTTGAGCCGAAATGGTAAAAGTTGGATACGACCGGTCCTAACGTGCCAAATGCCTGTACAGAGGAGTTTCCGGTAACGCCGTAACCGAGACGCATTTTCAACTGATTAACCCAAGTTACGTTTTTCATAAAATCTTCCTGTTCGATGCGCCAAGCTACAGCAGCCGACGGGAAGAAATCCCAATAGTGTCCTTCGGCGAGTTGCGAAGCGCCATCCCAGCGTCCGGATACAGTCAGTAAATACCTGTCGTTAAAACCGTAATTTGCCCGCAGCATATACGATTCCATTTGCTTTGGCGTTAAATACGAACTGTAAGTTTGAATTTTAGCCGCAGATCCTACATTATACCACAACTCTTTATCCGATGCTACGAAGCTTTTCAATTTCGAACCTTCGTTGTGATAAGCCGATGCGCTTTGTAAGAAAGTAAGGCCGATGTTGTGCCTGTCGAAAGATTTGTCGTAATACAACAGATTGTCTAATGTCCACGAATATTTAATATCCGTTTCGTAATACGCCGTACTGTTTCCATCGCCGTTGATAGATTCCGCAGAATCGGCTATTCCTGTTCGGTTGTTGCGGTAGTCAGGTCCGAATTGGATGCGGTATTTCAATCCGTCCAATGCGTTGACTATTTTACCGAAGCCCAATTCACCGTAGAAACTTCCGATCACTCGGATGTTCTGTCGTTGATTCCGGCAAAGATCCGCTTCGCGTATCGGATTAATAATGTTTACATCTCCTCCCGGAAGCCGGATATAGTCGCCTTCCGGCGTGTAAGGAACTGTGTGAGGGAGCATTCCTTGCAAGGTGTGATATAAATCGTCGGCGCCGGTAGTGCTTTATTTGCCCACGCATAGGGATCGTTTCCGAACCATTTTTGATCTTGTTCTTTGGTAACCGCGTATTCCTGTCCCCACGATTTTGCCCGGCGGCTGTATTCCAACCATTCGGCGGAGTTCATCATTGTTGTCCGGTCGTACAATTTATCAACGGAATATCTTCCCGAATAGTTCAGGCTCATCTTTCCGCTAATTCCTCTTTTAGTAGTAACGATTATTACACCGTTGGCTCCCCGCGAGCCATAGATAGCCGTTGCCGAAGCGTCTTTCAATATGTCGATAGATACAATATCGTGCGGATTCAGGTTTTCAATCCCTACATCTTGCATCGGAAACCCGTCCACTACATATAAAGGATCATTCTTTGCCGTTAAAGAGCGTTCGCCTCGAATTTGTATCTTTCCTGTTTCTCCCGGACGTTCGTTGGACGTGATATCGACGCCTGCCATTTTCCCCTGCATGGCTTGCAATACGGATTCGTTACCCGGCACATTCAGCGTGTATGTTCCGTCCAAGTCCGTTACTGTTCCCACTTGAGCGCCTGATACCCGGATGCTTACACCGACCATCGGCTCTCCTCTTCTGTCTGATACCGTTCCTTTTACTGCAATGTTTTGGGCTATGCCGTAAGCATTGAAAAGGAACAGTAAGCACATAACAACAATTAATCTTAATTGTAATGATTTTTGTTTTTCCATGTCATAATAATATTTATATAATAAAAATAATACAGTTAAATATAAACTATACTTTAAAGATTAAAGGATAAAATATTTTTGTTTCTTTTATTCCGTTCGTTGCAATTTATACATTTCGCTTGCTCCCAAGAGGAAACAACCTATTCCGAAATCTTCAAAATCCGGAATTTTATCATAAGTCACCGGTTGACTGTCTTTGGGTTCTTTTCCTGTTCCCTGTACCCAACCAAGAAAACCGTTGTCGTGAACTGCTTCTTTTTCCAAAGCGTTCCATGCTTTCGACAACACCGGCAAATAGGTTTTCCGGTCTAATATACCATTGTTAATACCCCATGCCATGCCATAAACAAACAGAGAAGTCCCGGAGGATTCTTTTCCTCCGAAATGAGTCGGATCGTGCAGACTGACATTCCAAAAACCGTCTTCACGCTGGCACTTTCTCAAGGCTTCGGACATGTCGCAAAAATCGGCAAGATATTCCGCCCTGTGGTCTTCATCTGCAGGAATGATATCCAATACGCGCGCCAAAGCAGCATACACCCATCCGTTGCCGCGAGACCAATAACAGTTTTTTCCATTGGGTTCTTTGTAGGGTGGCAGAAAATCCGCATCCCGCCACCAAAGGCCGTCTTGAGGATTTTACAACCCATTTATTCCATGATTATTTCTTGTAAACAAATACATCCGGTACATTTTTTCGTAATAACAACTGTCGCCGGTCAATTTGCCCAATTTTGCAAAAACAGGCATACTCATCTGTATTGCATCAATCCAAGACCAGTCGTCTGCTTCCGGCGAATGGATTAATCGTTCCATGCACGTTTTTATATTTCGTATTTTTTTAAGATCGGGTGCTATATTATACAAATCAATATAAATTTGTCCGCAACATTGGTCGTCGGCATTACGGGTTACATTCCCGTTTCGCAGATTCCAACGATGAAATTCCGCCCATTCGAGTGCATAACGGTAGTATTTTTCTTCGGGATGAATTTGATACAGGGCCATCAAACCTTCGTAATAAACGCTTCTTGTCCATATATTGCTCGGACGGATAATGCCTACGTGAGAGGGTTTTGTACTGTCGGCATATTTTTTTATGAAATATTCATTGACTTTAATCATGGTGTGAAGCACGTTCTCCTTATCCGGCAATTCGTGCGCTTGAAGGTGAAATGTGAATCCCAATATGATCATCAACAAAATTCGTTTTTTTTGTATTTGATTTTTAGTTACCATATTATTAATGTTTTTCCGGAGCAAAGAAAAAGTATTAATGGCTATTAAAAAATAGGTATTTGTACAGTTTTATAGAAAAGAAGCATCTTTATATGGATTTTTGTACTTTAAATATGGAATTTTGTACAACGCAGGGAAACCCGCCGCCGGAGATAATAACTCGGAGTCCGGAGTTTTTTTCTTCGAGTCCGAAGAAAATTACTTCGAGTTCGAAGAAAAAAGCTCCGACTTCGAAGAAAAAAGCTTCGAGTTCGGAGAAAAAAGCTTCGAGTTCGGAGAAAAAAGCTTCGACTTCGAAGAAAATTACCTTGACT
>JAITAH010000341.1 GCA_031284225.1 Dysgonamonadaceae bacterium
CCGGCAATATCTTCCGTAACTATTTTTGCCGCTATTGAAGCATTCACTGCTTCCCGGATGATTTCGCCTTCTTCTTTCAAATCGAAAGCATATTCAAACATCAGCGCTGCCGAAAGAATGGTCGCCAGAGGATTGGCCGTGTTTTTCCCCGCCGCTTGCGGATACGAACCGTGAATCGGCTCGAATACCGAAGTGTGGATGCCAATGGAAGCCGAAGGTAACATTCCCAGCGAACCGGTGATGACCGAAGCCTCGTCGGTAAGGATGTCGCCGAACATATTTTCCGTTACCATCACATCGAAATGCTTGGGGCGTTGGATGATTTGCATCGCTGCGTTATCGACAAACATGTATTCGGTTTCCACTTCGGGGTATTCCTTTTCTAATTGTTGCGACACTTGCCGCCACAAACGGGAAGTGCACAACACATTGGCTTTATCGACAATAGTAAGTTTTTTTCTTCGTTTCAGGGCATAGGAATAGGCGATACGGACGATGCGTTCGATTTCTTCCACGCTGTAAACGCAGGTATCGTAAGCGGTGGAGCCGTCTTCGCTCCGGCCTTGCGGACGACCGAAATAAATGCCGCCGGTAAGTTCGCGGATGCACATAAAATCGGCGCCTTCTACCAAATCGGCGCGTAAAGGCGATTTGTACAGCAAGGAGGGGAAAGTTGTTATGGGACGGATATTGGCATACAATCCCAATTTTTTACGCATGGCCAACAAGCCTTGTTCGGGACGCACTTTGGCCGAGGGATCGTTATCGTATTTCGGTGAACCGATGGCTCCGAACAGGACAGCATCCGATTCCATGCAAAGCGCGTGGGTTTCGGAAGGGTAGGGGTCGCCTGTTGCATCAATGGCGCAAGCGCCTACCAAGGCTTCCCGGTAATTCAATGTATGACCAAATTTTTGGCAGACCACTTTCGTTATTGCCAAGGCTTGCGCAACGATTTCCGGGCCGATACCATCGCCCGGTAAAACAGCTATTTTCAGTTTCATTCCCGGTGGAATTTAATGTATTGAGGCATTTTAGGCAGATAAGTGTCATTGTCCCACAACGTGCTGGTAATCATTAAGTCGGCGCTATAACGGTTACAGGCGATCGGAACATTGTGTATCCGGCATTGACGGAGCAACATCTGGATATCGGCTTCGTGCGGTTGCGGATTCAGGTCGTCGATCAGGAAGATGGCCAGATTGATTTCGTGGCGGACGACCATAGCGGCAATCTCGGCGTCGCCGCCCAAGGGGCCGGAATTCATGCAGATGACTTCGGCATTCACTCCTTTTTCGGCTAAAGCTGTTTTTATCAATCCTCCGGTGGTGCCGGTACAAACCAAATGGTGTTTCGACAATGTGTCGGCGTTAAAAACCGCCCATTCTACCATATCGGCTTTGCGTTGGTCGTGGGCTACGAGCGCTATTGTTAGTTTTTTGTTCATGTCAATTCGTATTTATGATCCAATACGGCAACAAAGTTAGCAAAAAATTACATGTTTTCAATCATGTTTAACATCTTTACTGTGGCTTTAATGGCGGCTGTTGTCTGATCCATATCCAGTCCTCGGGTTTTAAAATCCTTGCCGTTGAAATTCCATGCAATGGTGGTTTGTACTAACGCATCGGTTTGACCGCCGGCCGGAATGGTTACGTTATAATCCGTCAACGTGGGTTTGGGCTTGGACAGTTGGGTATAGATTTTCCACAAAGCTTTTGAAAAAGCATGGTATTGCCCGTCGCCGGGAGCAGTTTGTTCGTATTCTTCACCGTCGATGGAAATACGGACGGTGGCAGTGGGACGAAGGCCTTGATTAAGAGACAGGGAATAATTGACAATCCGTATCCGTTCGGTCGTTTCCGAATGAAGAACGTCCGCAAGAATATAGGGTAAATCGTCTTGGGTAACAAGTTCTTTTTTATCGCCCAGTTCGATGATTCGTTCGGTGAGTTTTTTCATGGAGGCTTCATCCAGTTCGATACCCATCGCTTCCAGATTTTTCTTGATATTGGATTTTCCGGAAGTTTTCCCTAAGGCATATTCCCGTGAACGGCCGAAACGTTCAGGTAATAAGTCGTTGTAATACAAATTGTTTTTATTGTCGCCGTCGGCGTGGATGCCGGCGCATTGAGTAAAAACGCTGTCGCCGATAACCGGTTTATTGTTTGGAATCCGAAGGCCGGAATACGATTCTACAATCCGGCTCACACTGTTCAGATTGTTTTCGTCGATGTGTGTTTTTAATCGTAACTGGTCGTGCAGCATGGCGATAACGCTGGACAAAGGGGCGTTTCCGGCCCGTTCGCCCAAGCCGTTCACGGTAGTGTGAATACCTTGTATTCCGGCCTTAACGGCGGCAAATACATTTCCGACAGCCAAATCGTAATCGTTGTGCGCATGGAAATCAAAACGAATATTCGGATATCTTTCGCGCATTTGCCGGCAAAAATCCGCGGTATTCATTGGATGAAGGATTCCCAACGTATCGGACAACATGAAACGCCGGATATTACTGTCTTTGAGATGATCCATCAAGTAAAAAACATATTCCGGCGAATGGAGCATCCCGTTCGACCAGTCTTCAAGATACAGATTGATCGAGATTTGCAGTCGTTCCGCATGTTGAAGTACGGTACGGATATCGTTGATGTGTTGTTCCGGCGTTTTTTTGAGTTGTTCCGTACAATGTTTCAGCGACCCTTTGCAGAGCAAGTTCATCACCTGTCCGCCGGCGTTTTTTATCCAGTTCAGGGAAATATCGCCGTCCACGAAGCCGAGAATTTCGATACGGTCGAGATAATTGCGAGTCGTTGCCCAGCGGGTAATTCGCTTGGCCGTTTCAAATTCGCCGTCGGAAACTTTGGCCGATGCGATTTCCAACCGATCGACATTCAGATTAACCAACAGCAGGCGAGCAATATGCAATTTTTCGGAAGAGGAGAAAGAAACGCCTGAAGTCTGTTCCCCATCGCGTAGAGTAGTATCTAAAATCTCGATTTTCATATTCTTTTTTCGTATTCTTCGATAGTATCTTTTTTGTTCAACAGGTAGTCAATGTCGTCGAAACCCTTCAGAAAACATTCTTTTTTATAAGCATTGATGGCAAAAGATTCCCCTTGTCCGGTAGCGTTGTTCGTAATCCGCTGGTTTTTCAGATCGACGGTTAATGTCATTTCAGGGTCTTTATTCACGCTGTCGAAAATGCCGGACAGAAATTCGTCGCTTACCACTACCGGCAGGACGAAATTGTTCATCGCATTGTTTCTGAAAATATCGGCAAAAAAGCTGGAAATTACCACTTTAAATCCGTAACCGGCAATCGCCCAAGCGGCATGTTCGCGGCTCGAACCGCTGCCGAAGTTTTTTCCTGCAACCAATATTTCACCTGTGTAAGCAGGGTTGTTCAATACAAAAGACGCTATCGGTCGATTGTTTTTGTCATACCGCCAATCCCGGAATAAATGGTCGCCGAACCCTTCTTTGGATGTAGCTTTCAGAAATCGCGCCGGAATAATCTGGTCGGTATCGACATTTTCTATGGGTAGAGGCACAATTGTTGACGTTAGTGTGATAAACTTTTCCATATATTATATTGTGTTTGGATCGGTAATTTTGCCGGTAATAGCGGCGGCGGCGGCGACGAGCGGCCCCGCCAAAATCGTACGGGCGCCGGGGCCTTGCCGTCCCTCAAAATTACGGTTGGAA
>JAITAH010000384.1 GCA_031284225.1 Dysgonamonadaceae bacterium
ATATTTGGATAAAAAACAAATAAAAACACAAAAAATGAAGAATAAAATCATATTATTACTGCTTGTTTTATCCAACAGTTTGGTTCTGTTCGGACAAAAAAAAGAATATAAAGCCTATCTGGTGGCTACCGCCCATTTCGATACCCAATGGAACTGGGACGTAAGAGAATCCATCGACGATTATTTACGCCGTACCATGGTGCAGAATTTTTGGCTTTTTGAACGCTTCCCGACCTATGTCTTCAATTTTGAAGCCGCTCAGAAATACAGTTGGATGAAAGAGTATTATCCCGTCGAATTTGTCAAACTGAAAGAGTATGTTAAGCAAGGACGGTGGAACGTAACCGGAAGTACTTGGGAAGCTACCGATCCCAATTTGCCGTCGTCCGAGTCGTTTTTTCGCAACATTCTCTATGGTCAGGAGTTTTATAAAAAGGAATTTGGCTTGAAGACAAACGATATTTATTTGCCCGATTGTTTCGGCTTTGGTTACCAGTTGCCTACAATCGCCGCTCACTCCGGACTGATCGGATTTTCTACGCAAAAATTGCAATGGCGCAAAAATCCCTATTTTCCCGACGGCTCTAAAATGCCTTTCAAAATCGGTTTATGGAAAGGGTTGGACGGCAGTCAAATCCTTGCGGTATTGGATGCCGGAGGTTACGGAACGAGCTATACTTACCTGGATATCACCGCCAATTCCAAAATATTGGAAAGAGCCCAAGTAGATCCGAATAAAACGGCTTATGCTTATTATGGCGTGGGCGACCGGGGCGGTTCGCCTACCTTGCCGTCGGTTTATTCCGTCGAACACAGCCTCAACGGCCCCGGTCCGATCGAAATTATCAGCGCGCGTGCCAGCCAGATTTACGAAGATTATTTGCCTTTTGAAAAGCATCCGGAACTGCCCGTTTACGACGGCGAACTGCTGATGGATACCCATGGGGTAGGGTGCTACACCTCGCAGGCTGCCATGAAACTTTTCAACCGCAGGAACGAACAACTGGCTGATGCCGCCGAACGGGCGTCCGTCGCCGCCGAACTGCTCGGAGGCGTCGATTATCCGGAAGCAGAACTCCGGGAAAACTGGCAACGCTTCCTTTGGCATCAATTCCACGACGACATTACCGGAACCAGTATTCCGCGCGCTTACACTTTTTCGTGGAATGACGAATTGATAGCTCAAACTCGCTTTGCCGATGCAATCACCACTGCCGTCGGCGCAGTAAGTCGGGCGTTGAATACTCAGGTAAAAGGAATTCCGGTAGTCGTTTATAATCCGGTGGCAACTGCCCGGAAAGATTTTGTAACGGCAAGCATCGAACTGAAAAAACGCCCGGAAGGCATTTCTGTAACCGGTCCCGACGGCAAATCCGTACCGGCTCAGTTACTGTCCTGGGAAAACGGCAAAGCTCATATTCTTTTTTCGGCTCAGGTCGAACCGGTCAGTTTCAGCGTCTATGATGTGAAAGCCGGAAGTAAAAGCGCCGGCAAAGCCTTGAAAGTAACCGGAAATACCCTCGAAAACTCACTCTATAAATTAACGCTTGACAAAAACGGAGACGTCGGTTCACTGATTGACAAACGAACGGGGAAAGAACTTGTTAAAGCAGGTAAATCATTCCGGCTGATGCTTTTGACCGATAACGAATCGACGGCTTATCCGGCTTGGGAAATCTTTAAAAAAACGCTGGACGGCCCCAGCGATTCCGTTACCGATAATGTAAAAATATCAATTGCAGAAACCGGCCCGCTGCGCGCTTCCCTGAAAGTGGAACGCACCTATCGGGATTCTACTCGCTTTGTCCAATACATCAATCTGACGGAAGGTGCAGCCGATGATCGCATCGAAATCATCAACGAATACGATTGGGCGGCTACCAATGTGTTGCTGAAAGCGGAATTTCCTACATCCTGGTCCAACGAAGAAGCGTCTTATGATCTGGGTATCGGATACGTTCAACGCAAGAATAATGTAACCAATTCCTATGAAGTACTCGGTCATCAATGGGCAGACCTGACCGATGCGAACGGCCAGGGAGGTGTAGCCATTTTGAATGACTGCAAATACGGTTGGGACAAGCCGGACAACCATACCTTGCGCCTGACGCTGCTCCATACGCCTAAAACCAACGAACGGAATTTTCCCTATCAGGCGCATCAGGATCATGGGCATCATTCTTTCCGGTACGCGATCGTCAGTCATGAAGCTTCCGCAGTGGATGCAAATATTGCCGCTAAGGCCGAAGCTTTTAACCAGCCCCTGCTTTCGTTTACCACAGCCAAACATGCCGGGAAAATCGGACGTTCATTTTCTTTACTCAAAAGCAGTCTGCCGCAAATAGCCGTCAAGGCGGTGAAAAAAGCAGAAAACGGCGACAGCTATGTGATTCGAATCAACGAATTATCCGGAAAAACCTACCGGGATGCAGTCCTTGAATTTGCTTCTCCCATCGAAAGCGCTTCCGAACTGAACGGAATCGAAGAATTTGCCGGCGATGTTCAGTTTGTCGATAATAAGATTATTTTTAGCGGAAAACCCTTCCAGCCGCGTACATTCGGCGTCAAACTAAAAAACAAAGGTGTTTTGGATAAACCGGAAAATTTGTTTGTCAGTCTGGACGGTAAGTTCAATGCAACCGCTTTTACACCCGACGAATTTAACCGTGCAGGAAACTTCGACCGGCAAGGTAATTCCCTCGCCGCAGAACTGATGCCGGAAATTGTTCAGTCGGACGGCATCCGCTTCAAGGTGAATAACGATCCGTCGATATTTGATTATGTCCGAAGCAATGGCGACACTATTTTGTTGCCGGAGGGACATAATGCCGACAAACTCTACTTGCTCGTTACCTCCGTACGCAACGACCGGACGGCCACTTTCACCGTCGATGGGAAAGAATATAAGGTCAATATTCCCTATTATTCGGGATTTTACGGGCAATGGGGTTGGAAAGGCGAAAATGAAGGGTACATCAAAGACGGTTGCTCGTTTGCATACATAGCGAATCACAAACACAGCGAACGGAAAGGAAATGATTCCTACAACTTTGCTTATTTGTATAAAATCTGCCTTCCTGTCGATAAAACGGCGAAAACGCTCCTTTTACCGAAAGATCCCGGCATTGCCCTGTTTGCCCTAACGCTGACCGACAACGAAAATCAGGATACGAAACCGGCCATGGAAATGAGGCGCTTGCCCTATCAGACGCAGGAAATTGTCTATATCGACCGGCCCGAACCTCCGGTCAGGGAAAGAAGAGAAACATTCTAAATGAATTTATCAATGAAAAAGATTTTTATTTTTGCCGTAATAACCCTTCTGAGTGGTTTTTTATCCGGCATTGATGCACAAACCCAACCGGTTTCGCCGGATTACCGGTTCGACAAAAACGGTATTTCGAGGAAAGTACTGGAAAATTATCTGGAACGGTCTATCACAATGGTCTATTTCCTTTGTCCCGATATTCCGGAAGCCAAACGTATTTATCCTTATGCGGACGACGATGTGCGGATGATCAAAAATATCGGCGCCAAATTTCTCGGACGCGCCATTTACCGCTGGGGCGGTGAAAGCCGAATCTGCGACGCCGAGTTTTTGAATACTGCTGCCGAACGGATGAAAACCATGCACGAATACGACCCTGATATTGTTTTTCAAGCTTGTCTGTTTGAGATCATTACGACCGATGTGGATAAAGTGCCGATACCCGAATGGGTGTTCCTCGATTTCGGCCTGCCGGTAGAAAAACGGAATTTCTCGTACACGGACATGTTGGCCGACAATGGCAAACTGGTCAATCACTGGCGCGGAAACAGCAGTGTGCCCGACATCAGCAAGCTGGAATCGAAGTTGTGGTTTTATTTCCTGGCAGGAACTTACATCAATCTCGGTTGCGAAGCGTTCCATATCGGGCAGGTCGAACTCATTGGGATGAACGACCCCGACCGCAGCCATTGGGCTTCCATCATTGCCCGGATGCGCGACTATGCCGCCCGGCACGCCCGCCGCAACTGGGTGATTATTGACGCTCACGTACCGTCCGGCGGACTGGTCAAAGACGGCGTTAGTCTGCTCGATTTCAATTCTTTCCCGCTGCGTATCAAGGAAATTCCCGAACAGCCCTATCGCGGCAAACTGGAAGTCAACTACCTCGACGGGATTTACCTGAAAAGCAAAGGCTGCCTTACGCCCAGCGGCTGGCGATGCGATCATCTGCCCTATCTGGTCGAATTCGACAATTTCGGAAGAAGCCGCGAAAGCAATGTTCCCACGCTGAACAGTCCGTTTATCTGGGGCTGGGACGAAATATCGTGGCTCTCGCTTCAACCGGAAGCCTACCGCAATGACTTTATCCGCTACGCCCATCGCTGGTTGAAAGAAACCGATCCCGCCGGTCATCTCGAAATGCCCGGTTGCCGGATGATAACCTGTCCCAACGAATCCAGCGGCAGCTATCGCGCCAATACCCGCAGCGATGCTTGCCCCATCGGATACTCGCAGGAAGAAACGATTAAATCGCTCTGGGGATACGGTGCGCAGTAGTCGGTGTACAAGGCGCGCGAGGGTGTGTCAAAAGTAACAAAACCGTCATTGCGATGGCGTTTCGCCCGAAGCAATCCATTAAGAATTAATAATTTGGTTTGCTTCCTGCTTCGTTCTTCGCGGTTCGCAATGACGAGAAATCGACCTTTTGACACATCTCCCGTCCTTGTACCTCATGTACGAGCGCTGAGCGCCATGAACCAGAATGCTAAGAAATCATGAATTTTTGACGGAATTTAGATAATTCTCTATCTGCACAAACGTTGCATCTTTCAGCACTACGGTCTTTTTCCCGTCTAAGAGGTATAAAGTAGGAATTGCCCGCAAATCGTACCGGGCTTCGATGATTTGCAAGCGGTCGTATCCATTCAGCCAACTGGCAGGATAGTTGCCGTAATGCGCTTTCCACTCGTCCACTTCCTCGCCGGTATAGACGGACAGGACTTTCAGGCGGCCTTCCGACGCCAGAACGTTCATCACGGGCGACCGGCGGATGGATTCGATGGTTTCTTTGCACGACGGGCATCCCGGCTCGTTGAAAAACAGCAGCAGGTATTCCGCCGAAATCCGGTACAGAGCGCCGGTTTTCCCCGCCCGATCGGTATATTGAAAATCAATGGCTTTCGTGTTTACGCGATTCTTGTAAGCGTTTTTCAGCCGGTGTTTGGGCAACATTTTTTCCGTATCGTTCAGGAGGGGCGTTTCGATCATCGCCTCCAGTACAGAGATATACAACTCTTCGTTACGGACGGGCGAATTGGGTTCGTAGAGGTATTTGTCCGCCATCTCGGTGAAGTATCGAAAATGCTTTTTACTCCCCGCGGCGCTTTTCAATAGCATGGCTTTCAGAGTTTTCCGAGCCTTTTCCAGCGGGGCGCGATGCAGCAGGTCGATATAATCGACCCAAGCCTGCTCGGTAACTTCGGGCGAAGGAACATAAGTCGTGTCGGAAAAATCAAACCGGTCCCAATAGTGATCGATTAAAAACTCAAACCGGAGTTTAGGCTCCGTTATCAGGGCGGGAATATCGGGACGAACGAACGGAATTTGCTGCGCCAGAGTATCTTTTGTGTCTGCGGGTTCGGCGCCAGCGTTTTTTTCGTTTTTACACCCGAAAGTTGCCAGAATCATGAAAAGGAACAGGGCTTGCTTCATCGTTTTTTCTTTTTTTAATTCTTAAAAATAAGCTTTCCTTCCGCCGCATCAATAACGATGGGGCGGCCGTAATTGATTTTTCCGGCTAAAATATCCTTCGACAACGGGTTAAGCGCCTGCCGCTGGATGACCCTTTTGACCGGTCGCGCGCCGAATTGCGGATCATAACCGGCTTCGGCAATCAGCGCAACCGCCTCGGCAGTAAACTGTAAATCGACGCCGGCGCCGTTCAGTTGCCGTTGGAGGCCGTTCAGTTGCAACTCGACGATTTGCCGGATTTCGGCTTCGCTCAACGGGGTAAAGAGGATGATTTCGTCGATCCGGTTCAGGAACTCGGGACGAATGGTTTTCTTCAGCAAATCCAGTACCTCAATCCGGGTTTCTTCCACGATTTGCGTTTGATTTTCGGCGGTGATTTTCTCGAAATGCTCCCGAATAATGGGAGATCCCAGGTTGGAGGTCATGATAATGATCGTATTCTTGAAATTCGCCGTCCGTCCCTTGTTGTCGGTCAGGCGGCCATCGTCTAAGACTTGCAGGAGGACGTTGAAAACATCGGGGTGCGCCTTTTCGATTTCGTCGAAGAGGATTACCGAATACGGTTTCCGACGGACGGCTTCGGTTAGCTGGCCACCCTCGTCGTAGCCTACATATCCCGGCGGCGATCCGATGAGGCGCGTTACGCTGAATTTTTCCTGATATTCGCTCATGTCGATGCGCGTCATCAGGTTTTCGTCGTTGAAAAGGTATTCCGCCAGCGCTTTAGCCAGTTCGGTTTTCCCAACGCCGGTTGTTCCGAGGAAAATAAACGAGCCGATGGGGCGTTTCGGGTCTTGCAAGCCCGCGCGGCTCCGGCGGATAGCGTCCGAAACGGCGGCGATGGCTTCTTGTTGGCCGACGACGCGCCGGTGCAACTCCTCTTCTAAGTGGAGGAGTTTGTCGGATTCGCTTTGCAACATTCTGCCTGCCGGGACGCCCGTCCAGCGGGAAACGACTTCGGCAATATCATCCGCATCGACTTCTTCTTTAATCATAGCGCTTTGTCCCTGCATGGCGCTCAGTTCTTTTTGGAATTTTTCTATTTCTTCTTCTTTCCGGCGTAAGCGTCCGTAACGGATTTCGGCCACCTGACCGTAATCGCCTTCGCGTTCGGCGCGTTCGGCGCGGTATTTCAGGTCTTCGATTTCGATCTTGTTTTGCTGGATTTTATTAATGATTTCGCGTTCCGATTCCCACCGGGCTTTGAATTGTGATTCTTCCTGGCGCAAGTCGGCGATTTCCCTGTTGAGCGATTCCATTTTATTGCCGTCGTTTTCCCGTTTGATGGCTTCGCGTTCGATTTCGAGCTGAGTAATTTTGCGGGATATTTCGTCGAGCGCTTCGGGAACGGAATCGACTTGCATCCTCAGGCGGGCGGCGGCTTCGTCCATCAAGTCGATCGCCTTGTCCGGCAAATAGCGGTCGGTGATGTAGCGACTCGACAGTTGCACGGAAGCGATGATAGCATCGTCCTTGATGCGGATTTTGTGATGGTTTTCGTATTTTTCTTTCAAGCCGCGCAGGATGGAAACCGCGTCGGCTTCCGACGGTTCGTCAATCATTACTTGTTGGAAACGGCGTTCCAGCGCTTTGTCTTTTTCAAAATATTTTTGGTATTCGTTTAGCGTAGTGGCGCCGATTGCGCGTAATTCGCCGCGTGCCAGGGCTGGTTTCAGGATATTGGCGGCGTCCATGGCGCCCTCGCCTCCTCCCGCTCCGACCAGGGTATGGATTTCGTCGATGAACAGAATAATTTCGCCGTCCGACCCGGTTACTTCGTTGACAACCGATTTCAAGCGTTCTTCAAACTCGCCTTTGTATTTGGCGCCGGCAATCAGCGCTCCCATATCGAGCGAATAAATTTGCTTGGATTTCAGGTTGTCGGGCACATCGCCGCGAACAATGCGATAGGCCAGGCCTTCGGCAATAGCGGTTTTTCCAACGCCCGGTTCGCCGATCAGAATCGGATTATTTTTCGTGCGCCGGCTCAGGATTTGCAGTACGCGGCGGATTTCTTCGTCGCGACCAATCACCGGATCTAATTTTCCTGCCCGTGCGCGTTCGTTCAGCGGGATAGCGTATTTGGAAAGCGACCGGTAAGTGTCTTCGGCCGATTGGGAAGTTACCTGATTCCCTTTCCGCAGTTCCTGAATGGCTGCCTGCAAGTCTTTTTCGGTGATTCCGGCGTCTTTCATCATTGTTGCCACCGGACTTTTTTCCATCAGTAAGGCCAGGATGATTGGTTCGATAGAAACATATTGATCGCCCATTTTTGCGCTGATATCCACTGCTTTCTGCAAAACGGCGTTGGCTTCCCGTCCCAAGTAAGGTTCTCCGCCCGATACTTTCGGATACGAATCGATTTCCTTATCCAATACCGCATTAAAAGGTTGTACAGGAACGCCTAACTTCTGAAACAGGAAATGGACGATGCTTTCCCCTTCTTCCATAATGGCTTTCATGAGGTGCGCCGGCTCGATGGCCTGTTGATTTTTCCGACGGGCAATATCGATACTCGCCTGCACCGCTTCCTGCGCTTTGATGGTAAAATGATTAAAATTCATATTGTTTTTTTCTTATTATGCACTACAACAAAGATTTTGCCAGGCTTCCAAACAATGACAAAATGACATCAAAGCCCGGAAAGATAGCTGTCGAATCGGTTTATTTATCTTTGTAGTGGCCTTCGATGGATAAAATCAAAACAACTACAAGATCGTCATAAATATCGTAGATAATTCGGTCGTTGGCAGAAATCCTTCTCGAATAGGTTACGGAATTGCCTTTTATCAGCGGTTCGGGATGTCCGATTCCTTCTCGCGGGCGTTCGGTGATTTCCTTGAGCAACCGGATAACTTTTTTGTATGCTATCGGATTGGACTTTTTGTATTTAGCGATCGACCTGTCTGCCTCGTCTGAGAATCTGACTTTGTATATCATAATGATTCCAAGTGTATTAAGGTATCCTCATAAGTTAAACATTCCGTATATTTGCCTTCTCTAAATTGTTGTCGCGATCGTTCGATTCGTTCTAAGATTTCAGGAGTGAGCACAAAA
>JAITAH010000023.1 GCA_031284225.1 Dysgonamonadaceae bacterium
TTTTGATATGTATAAAAATAGCTTGTTATCCGTATTCATCACATTCAGTATGTTTGCATGTACCCATTCGCCGAAAAAACCTGTCATTTCCCCGCAGGCTGTTGATCAAGTAATCGCTACGCTTTCGGAGCGAGAGAATTCCGATCGGCCGTTGATTGAAAAAGGCGTTCATCAAGTAGCGCACCTTTGGCAGAAAACGGACGGAAGCGAAAACGATTTCATCCGCTATTGTACGGACAATTACATTGCCGACCCGGAAGAAAAGAAACAGGTTTTCCTCAAAATCAGCGATTACATGGAAGCCATACAAGGGTACTTCAACGAAATGTCGCTGCAATTGCAACGAAATGTACAAGAAAAGACCGGCCCCTTGCATCCGATCGATGAACAATTCGCGGCATACAGTCCCAACACCCATCTCAGCGATGATTTTTACGCCAATAAACTGGCTTTTTTCATTGCGCTCAATTTTCCCCAATTATCGTTAGCGGAAAAAGAAGCCTTGGGAAACGACCGCTTAGCCTGGGCTTATGCACGTTTGGGCGACTTGTTCACTTCCCGCATTCCGGCGGCGCTGCAACAAGCGTATTCGCAAGCCAACAGTAACGCCGATGTTTATATTTCCGCATACAATCTTTACGCCGGTCATCTGCTCAATAAAAACGGGGAAAAGCTTTTCCCGGAAGATATGATTTTACTTGCGCACTGGAATTTACGGGACGAAATTAAGGCAAATTACAACAAAGGCTCCGAAGGATTGGATAAGCAGCAAATCCTTTATGAAGCTATGAAACGGATTATCTCGCAGGACATTCCGAAAGAAGCGATTAATTCCGGCGATTACGATTGGAATCCGTTTTCCAATACCCTTTACCAGGCGGGAAAACCCGTTACGGGAACGCCCGAAAACACCGTTCGTTACGAAAAATTCCTGAACAATTTCAAAGCTTTGCAAGCGATGGACGCTTATACAGGAAACACTTACATCGAACGCAGTTTTTCCGACGATATGGAAATAGCGGTGGAAGACGCCGAAGCGCTGTTGCGGAAATACCTTTCCGCGCCCGAAATGAAAACCATCGCACAAATCATTGAAAACCGTTTGGGACGAAAACTGCAAGCCTTCGATATCTGGTACGACGGCTTTAAACCTCGTAGCCTTTTGGACGAAGCGAAACTCAGCGAACAAACCCGTAAACTTTACCCCGACGCTACCGCTATGGAAAAACAACTGCCGGTCATCCTGACGCAATTAGGCTTCGACAAGGAGCGCGCCCGGTACATCGCCGAAAAAGTGGAGATGGACGCCGCCCGCGGTTCCGGACATGCATGGGGAGCGGCAATGAAAGGTCAAAAAGCCCACCTCCGCACGCGAATTCCGGAAGAGGGCATGGATTACAAAGGCTACAACATTGCCATTCACGAATTTGGACACAACGTGGAACAAACGCTTTCCCTCTACGATGTGGATTACTACCTGTTGAACGGCGTTCCTAACACCGCTTTTACCGAAGCGCTGGCTTTTGTATTCCAAAAACGCGATTTGGATCTATTGGGCGTCAAAAACAGCGACCCCGAAAAAGACGTTCTGGACGTTTTAGACAAAGCCTGGCATCTGTACGAAATCGCCGGCGTTTCCCTGCTGGATATTTCTGTATGGAAATGGCTTTACGCTCATCCCCAGGCGACGCCCGAACAGTTGAAACAAGCCACACAACAACTGGCTCTGGAAGTGTGGAACGAATATTACGCGCCGACGCTCGGCATACCAGACGAACCGGTGTTGGCCATTTATTCCCATACCATCAGTTATCCGCTGTATTTATCCGCCTATTCGTTTGGGCACATCATTCAATTTCAATTAGAACAGCATTTGGCCGGACAGGATTTCGCCGGAGAAGTGGACCGGATTTTCCGTCTGGGACGTCTCACCCCCAATCAATGGATGTTGCAAGCTACCGGACAGTCGCTCTCGGTGGAACCTTTGTTGCAGGCGGTACGGGAAATTCAATAACATTTGATCTATAAAATTATCATTGATGAAATTATGAAAACAGAATTGTTTTACGCCCATACCCGCGGGCACAAAAATCATGGTTGGCTGGATACTCGCCACACTTTCAGTTTCGCCAATTACTACAATCCCGAACGCATCCATTTCGGCGCGTTACGGGTGGTGAACGACGATATCGTCATGGGGGGCGAAGGTTTCGGCACGCATCCTCACGACAATATGGAAATTATTTCCATCCCTTTGTCCGGAGCTTTGCAACATCGCGACAGCATGGGCAACGGCAGCATTATCCGGGCAGGAGAAGTACAAGTAATGAGCGCAGGTACCGGCATTACCCACAGCGAGTTTAATGCCGATCCGGAAGAAGCCGTCAACTTTTTCCAAATCTGGGTTCTTCCCAATAAACAAAATGTCAACCCTCGTTATGGTCAGCAAAAATTCGATTTTGCAGCTAATAAGAATCAGCTAACGCAAATTGTATCGCCCAACCCAAACGATGAAGGCTTGTGGGTTCATCAAGACGCCTGGTTCTTTATTGGCATATATGACAAAGGAATAACTTTCGATTATTCATTTCAAAAAACGGGAAACGGGCTTTTCGCTATGGTTATCGAAGGGGAATTTACCCTGGCCGAACAGCTTTTGAAGCGACGCGACGCTATCGGTATTACCGAAACCGACAAAGTTGCTATCCAAGCCGAATCGGAAAACGCCCGGATACTGTTAATCGAAACGCCAATGCATATCTGATGTTTGTCGGTTACTCGATTTTTTATTCAATTTCGAGCAACACCACCGATTGAGCAGGCAAAGAAACGCTCAATTTTCCGCCGGATAATTTGGCGTCTTTAAAATCTTTTATGCTTACAGTATTCGGTTTTTCAAACGTATTGTAATCATTGATTTTAGCAGACGTCAAAATTTTACCGGAAACTTTTTTCGTTACAACGCCCCGAAATTCCGTTTCGATGTTTTGCGCCTGATTCGGATCAACGTTTACCAGCGTAATATGGATCCTTCCCGATACGTCTTTGGATGCCGAAACGCTGATTGCATTCATTTTTCTGCCGTTCTGTTCGTATGTGTTGCTCACGAGAGAAACCGGCAACAGGGTTGCGTCCTGATGAACTTTATAGAGGTAATATACCCAATAAGTCGGCGTAAGCAACATTTTTTCATTATCCGTCAGGATAACCGCTTGCAATACATTGACGGTTTGGGCAATGTTAGCCATTTTCACGCGATCGCAATGCGCATTGAAAATATTCAGATTGATGGCGGCCAAAATGGCGTCGCGCAAAGTATTTTGCTGATAGAGAAATCCGGGATTGGTTCCGGGTTCTACATCCGTCCAAATACCCCATTCGTCGGTCATGAGGCCGATTCGTTTTCCCGGATCGTATTTGTCCATAATGGTCGAATGATGAGTAATCAGTTCTTCCATGAAAAGTGTATTCCAAAGAGTGTTGAAATATTCGGTTTCGTCAAATTGCGTGGCCGAACCTTTTTTGCCCCAGTTGCCGGAAGGAATGGTGTAATAATGCAGCGACAAACCTTGCATTTGGCGGCCAACGTTTTTCATCACGGTTTCCGTCCAGTTGTAATCGGCAGAGTTTGCTCCGCAAGCGATTTTATACAAGCGATTGTCTCCATAATTGCGACAGTAAGTAGCATAACGGCGGTATTGATCGGCATAAAAATCCGGAGTCATATTTCCGCCACAGCCCCAGCTTTCATTGCCTACGCCCCAAAACTGCACTTTCCAAGGTTTTTCGCGTCCGTTTTGTTTGCGTAAATTCGACATCGGACTTTCGCCGTCGAACGTGATGTATTCGACCCACTTTGACATTTCTTCCACACTTCCGCTCCCAAGATTACCGGAAATATACGGTTCGCAACCTAATTGTTCGCAGAGATCGAGAAATTCGTGCGTGCCGAAACTGTTGTCTTCGGTTACGCCGCCCCAATGCGTATTGACCATTTTCGGACGTTTATCGCGCGGGCCGATACCGTCCATCCAATGATATTCATCGGCAAAACAACCGCCCGGCCAACGAAGATTGGGAATTTGAATGTCTTTCAGCGCTTTAATTACATCGTTGCGAATTCCGCGGGTGTTGGGAATCGGAGAATCCTCGCCAACCCAATAACCGCCGTAAATACAATGTCCGAGATGTTCGGAAAAATGTCCGTAGATGTGTTTACTGATGGTTTCCTTACCTTGATCGGTATTGACTATCAACTTGTTTTGCGCCTGGATCGAAATAATTCCGAACAGCGCCAGGGTAAAAATTAGAACTACTTTTTTCATGTGTATCAAATTTAAATATTTTCTTTTTTATTAGAATGAATCATCTACATTTATCAGTTTATGACTTTATAAATTTATAAATAACAAACGTATAAGGCGCAACTTCAACATCCAGTCGTTTACCGTCGATGGTTACGCTATTTTCCTGCGGGCGGATCAACGCCGGTTGATCAAGCGTATTATCCTGTTCCAAGACTTCGGATTGTAAGCGAATGCAAGTTCCGTTCGTCAAACGTTCATTCTTTTTTAATCCGTCGAACGACAACGAAACCGGTTGAGTCGTACCGGAAGTATTTATCACTTTGACGATGACCGCATTACCGGATTTATCCCATACTGCGCTCGCAAAAAGTCCGTTTTGGTCTTCGTTTCCCGCCACCGGTTTTCCGTTCATAGTCAACGAAAGCACGTTGGTTCCGCGGTTTTGGGCATACAATTGCTGAACATAATAACTGGCGGAGCGAACGCTGTTCAGATTATCGAACCAAATCAGGTCGGGGCGCCATTGCCAGCCATCTACATGAGCAAACAGGGGCGCATAGGTGGCCATGTGAACCACATCTGCATTCCGTTCCAAACCGGTCATAAAAGCGGCCTCCAAAAGGGAAGCATAGAAATGGTTCCATTTTTTACCTTTCCCGTGACAGGCATATTCGCCGGCAAAAACTTTCGGGCCGCGACGATCGTAATTGTCGTAACGGTTACCCTGACTTAGAAACCAGCTTTCGGGACGATAAAAATGTTCGTCCACCAAATCTACTTGCAAACGTTTCATTTCCGGCCACAAATAATCAAATTGAGCGCCTTCCGAATCGGGACCGGAACTGCCGATGATCCGGATTTCCGGATAAGACTTCCGGATGGCTTTGATAAACGGTTCGAGATGTTCGGGATATTCAGGACCCCATTGTTCGTTGCCTATGGCTAAAAATTTCAGATTAAACGGAGCCGGATGTCCCATCTCTGCACGAATTTTTCCCCAGGTCGAATGAGCGTCGCCATTAGCAAATTCAATCAAATCCAATGCATCCTGAATATAGGGTTGTAATTCTGCAACAGGCACATGCGCTTGAGGATGATTGTTTTGGAATTGGCAAGCCAATCCGCAACTCACTACGGGCAAAGGCTCGGCGCCAATATCTTCCGACAACAGGAAAAATTCGTAAAACCCCAACCCGTAACTTTGGTAATAATCGGAATAAAAGCGATGTGGAAACGTATAATGCCAGCGATTTTCGTTCAACGGACGATTTTCAATCGGGCCGATGGTGTTTTTCCAGTTATAGCGCGTTTCTAAATCCGTTCCTTCGACAATACATCCACCCGGAAAACGGAAAACGCCCGGATGCAAATCGGCCAATGCCTGCACCAAATCTTTACGCAATCCGTTCTCCCGTTTTTTCCACGTATCGACCGGAAACAAGGATACATGCTCCAAATCAATCGGATTCGGCGATGCGAGAAAGATACGAAGCGTCGCCTGCGCATCCGTTGTTCGAGGTTTTAGCGTTACCTGGTATTTTTTCCATACCTTGGAATCCAAAATCAAATCCTGTGCCGCCAAAATATGGGCTTCTGCGCTATTGCGAGGCTGAACCAGTTCTACTTGGATTTTGGACGCAGGGCTTCCTTCCGGCAAACGCGCCCAAACCGAAAAACGATACTCTTCCCCCTCTTTAACGCCAATACCGAAATAACCTTCATTTTCAATGCATGTCCGTTTGTGCGGATGACCGGGGTCGGAAAGTCGTACATAATGCGAGTTTCTTTCAAACGGCCCGCCGGTCAGGACTTCTACCCCGCCGGATGTTTTCCATCCCATCAAATGTTGCGGAAATTCGAACGAACGGTTTTTGATCAATTCGGCATACAAACCGCCATCGGCGCCATAATTAATATCTTCAAAAAATACGCCGTACAGAGTGGGTTGTATCACTGCTTTCAGCGCTTGGACGTTTATCGCCATTTCGTTTGTTTGTCCGGAAACTTCGGATACGGCAAAAAATGCCGCTATCATTAACAGTTTGTATTTCATATAGTTTTCAATTAATTTTCTTTCCCCAGACCGAACGGCCTTTGGCGTCCAATCCTGTAAATAAAATCGTTTCTTTTTCATTTTCCCAATCATGACCTGCAAAAATAATCAAATCTTTAATATTTTCATCATCTATCCTGATATTTAAAAGCTGTTTAGCATCCGAAAATTGCCATTTTCCCCGGTTGGGGATGTTTCCGTTATGATCTAACACCCAACGAGCAGAAACATTACATTCGTTGATTTGGAGTCCGCTTTCACCCGGCAACACTTGGCCGGCTTCGAGATTGCGCTTGCCTACAGGCTCCCAAACGCGGATAATTTCCCATTCCCCGGCCATATCGGCTGAACGGAAACGTTGTGACGGAGTTCCCGCATATCGTTCCGGCGACACTACCGGCCAACCACTGCGCGTAAAAAAGACTTGACGTACATGCAAGACCATCAGCATATTGTACGGCGACAAACGCGCTTGATGCAGCATAAAAAATTGGCCGTCCCCGTCGTTCACGATTCCGCAATGTCCGGTTCCCGCCCACCCCGGATGATTTTCGAAGCGATACGGAGCAGTCAATAAGGGGAAATGATTGAGGGTATCTTTGATATTCAATCCGTCGAAATCAAAAAACGGACCTTCCGGCTTGTCCGAACGGCCTACTCTCACATTGTAGGTGGTCATCAACGGATCGTAGGAAGAAAAAAGAAAATATTTCTTCAATTCGGGATGATATATAATTTCCGGCGCTTCCAGATTGTCTTTCGTATAATTCGCCCGCCGGGCAATCAGACGACCCTGATCGTTTTCCCTGACGGGCAATCCCGTTTCAGGGTTCAGCTCGACACAATAAAGGCCGCCGAAAAACGAACCGTAATGCATCCACCAGCGTCCGGTTCGGGGGTCTTCCACAATGCTCGGATCAATTGCGTTCATCAGGCTTTCATTACTGGTTTTCACCACGCAACCTTTCTGTACCCAAGGTCCTTCGGGCGAAGCCGATTCCGCCAAACCGATGTATGAGGCTTGCTTACCGAAGGCCGAAACACAAAAATACAACCGGTAAATAGTTTGGTAAGGCATAATATAGGGCGCCCAAATATTGACAGCGCCTCTTCCATTCGTTTGATTTCTTACCCAGCTAACCGCTTCTTCGGGAATATTCGGAAAAGCCCAGCCGACAAATTCCCAGTTCACCAAATCTTTGGAACGACGTACCTGGATGTAGCCTAAAGGCACCCCTTTTTCCAAAGCCTCTTTTTTGTTTTCGGCAAAAATGGCGTCCGTCGAATACACATAATAATAATCGCCGATTTTTTTACAAGCCGGGTCATGCACATTATAGGCGCCCCACTCCTTATAATGTTCCATTGACGACAAGTCGAAATAATTGTCTTTCCAGGGATTTTCTTTTTCTTTTAAAGTAAAAAGCGATTGCCCACTGCAAGTTATAAAAGCAAACCAAACAAACCCCGATAAAAGAAATAAATTTTTCATATAGCACGAGTAATTATAGATTTTTGTAAAAGTACGACTTCCTTTACATGTAGAGGGTAGATGATTGGATATTAATGGTGGACAAAAAAAACAAAAGTTTATAGAACACAAAATCGGAGATGAGCAACGCAAGAGAGCCAATCATACAAATGAAAATTTTGCGATAGTCAGAAAAATTGCGCTCAACCTGCTCAAAAAAAGACCGCAAGTTCGCCTATAATTTTGGCTGTTTCCCGAATTTTTCGTATCTTTGTTAGCTTTTTTCGGAAGCGCATAATTAACTGGAGAATAAAAATAATGAGTAATAAAGAAAACTTAGCCCCGCACGAATATAATGCAGACAGCATTCAGGTTTTAGAGGGATTGGAAGCGGTACGGAAACGTCCGGCAATGTATATCGGCGATATCAGTCAAAAAGGCTTGCACCATTTGGTTTATGAAGTAGTGGACAACTCTATCGACGAAGCCTTGGCCGGTCATTGCAAAAACATTTGGGTAACCATCAACGAAGACAATTCGATTACGGTAAAAGACGATGGCCGCGGAATCCCGGTCGATTATCACGAAAAAGAAAAAAAATCGGCGCTCGAAGTCGTATTAACCATGCTGCACGCCGGCGGGAAATTCGATAAAGGTTCATACAAGGTTTCCGGCGGATTGCATGGCGTGGGCGTATCCTGCGTGAATGCGCTGTCCATCTATTTGCGGGCGGAAGTGCGTCTGGACGGAAAAGTGTATGTCCAAGAATTTTCTTGTGGAAACCCTACTTCCGAACTGCAAATCATGGGCGATACGAACGAACGCGGAACCACGATCACTTTCAAGCCCGACCCGACGATATTCATCGTTACCGAATATAAATACGATATTTTAGCCGGCCGCTTGCGGGAATTGGCATTTTTGAATGCCGGCGTCAAACTCGAACTGAACGACCTTCGCCAAAAAGCGGCAGATGGATCGTTTAAACATGAAACGTTTTATTCTTCCGAAGGATTGAGTGAATTTGTGCGATTCATTGACTCGGCAAAGGAACCGCTTATCGGCGAAGACATCATCCACATCATCACCGAAAAACAGGGCATTCCGGTGGAAGTGGCAATGACTTATAATACTTCGTATAACGAGAGCATCTCGTCGTACGTTAACAACATTAATACGATTGAACACGGTACGCACGTGGCCGGTTTTCGCCGCGCCCTGACCCGTACTTTGAAAAAATATGCCGAAGATTCCAAATTGCTGGAAAAAGTAAAAATAGAAATCAGCGGCGACGACTTCCGCGAAGGGCTGACAGCCGTTATTTCCATCAAAGTACAAGAACCGCAGTTTGAAGGACAAACGAAAACCAAACTGGGAAACAACGAAGTAATGGGCGCCGTAGATCAAGCCGTGGGCGAAGCCTTGGCGATTTATCTGGAAGAACATCCCAAAGAAGCAAAAATCATTGTCGATAAGGTTATTTTAGCGGCAACGGCAAGGAATGCCGCCCGAAGAGCACGGGAAGAAGTTCAACGCAAATCGCCGCTTTCCGGCGGCGGATTGCCGGGAAAATTGGCCGACTGTTCGGATCGCAACGCAGAAAATTGTGAGATATTCTTAGTGGAAGGCGATTCCGCCGGCGGCACAGCTAAACAAGGCCGCGAACGGAAATATCAGGCAATTCTTCCCCTGCGGGGCAAAATCCTGAACGTGGAAAAAGCCATGCCTCACAAAATTCTGGAAAGCGTCGAAATCCGCAATATTTATATGGCGCTGGGCGTCAGCATCGGAACATCCGATGACAGCAAAGAGTTGAATCTGGAAAAATTACGCTACCACAAAATCATTATCATGACCGATGCCGATGTGGACGGCAGCCATATCGCAACGCTCATCCTGACATTCTTTTTCCGCCACATGCGTCCGCTGATTGAAAACGGGTACGTCTATATCGCCAATCCCCCACTCTACCTGATGTCCAAAGGCAAGAATACCAAGGAATACTGCTGGACGGAACAGCAACGCCGCGCATTTATCGACAAATATGCCGGCGGCGACGAAGGCCAAGTGCATACCCAACGCTACAAAGGCTTGGGCGAAATGAATGC
>JAITAH010000094.1 GCA_031284225.1 Dysgonamonadaceae bacterium
GCGTCGCGCCCCGATTTGATGGTGATGCAATCATCGCCAACGCTGATAAAGCAATTGGAAATCCGCACATGGCTGCACGAAGAAGGGTTGATGCCGTCGGTATTCGGCCCGGAATCCGGGTTTTTGATCGTTACGCCGTGCACCAGCAAATTGTCGCACCCTTCGGGATTGATGGTCCAAAAAGGGGAATTTTGCAGCGTAACGCCGTCGATGCGAATATTTTTACATTCCAGAAACTGAATGAAAGGCGGACGGAAAAACTTGCGTTTAAGGGTGTTTTGATAATAATCGGAAACCACGACGTCTTTATTCGATTCTTCCCAAAGGCGTTGAAAATCGGTCGCTTGCTGTACTTCGCCGTTGTCCCGAATCTGAACGGCGGTATTCCAGTGAAACTTCCACCATTTTTCGCCTTGCCCGTCCAACGTTCCGCGTCCGGTAATGGTAATGTTTTCAGCATTTTGCGCATTGATTAGCGGAGCGAAAGAATGCATGAACACGCCTTCCCATCGCACTTTGATAAACGGCAAATAATCCTCAAAATCGTCGGAAAAACGGATCAACGCTCCCGATTCGACGTCGAGAGTGATATTGCTTTTCATATAAATAGGGCCGGTCAGGTATTCGCCGGCGGGGAAATAGAGCGTTCCGCCGCCTTCCGCCGCCGCCTTTTCAATGGTTTTGTTGATTAACTCCGAACACTTTTTTTGGCCGGTAATATCGGCGCCGAGTTCTTGCAGGTTGTAGGTTTTTGCCTGTAAAGCAAAAGCCATGCATAAAACCGTCAACGTAAAAATCGTTTTCTTGTTCATAATTTGTTATTTAATCGTTTTTATTTGTGTGGCGGGCATCCAGCCGTCGCAACCCTTCATTACGTTTTCGAGCGTATAGGCGGTGGCTTCTTTGTCCGTCAGGATTTTCGCCCATTTGACCCGTTGACTTGTGTCGGCGCCCGGGCCGGAATTGTTGAACTCCATGTAGCGGGCGGTTTGTTCATTTTCAGGTTTGCCCCAGTTGTTCCAACCCGCCGGACTGATGCCTTCCGGCAAGTAACAATTCATGAACAACGTCATAGCGTAAGGTCGCCAAGGCCTGCCCAACGCCATTCCGGGTACTTCCGGCGCTAAGGAAACCGTGCAATGATTGAAAATATACCCGTAACGAATATGTTCGGGCGTACTGGCCGCCGTGATAAAGGATTTGCGTTTGCACAGGAGCTGACAGTTTTCAAACCAGCAAGTCGAAGGGCCGAAAATATAGTCGGTAGTTCCTTCGATGTGGCAGTTTTCAAAATAGTGCCGGCAATTTTCCCGTCCGGTGTAAATCGTATCCTGATTGCCCAGTATCCGGCAATTGCGGATAACGATCCGGTCGCCTTCGAGGTGTAAAGCTACTGCCTGTCCCAGTTGCAAGGCGTTGTTTTCGATGGTCAGGTTTTCCACCGTAATATCGTTTCCGCGAATCAGGAAGGTATAAGTACGGAACGTGCCCATTTTGTCGATATTGGCATGATCGTCGTAAGTAATAATCGTTTTATCGCGGCTTTCGCCGATGATATGCACATTACAAACGTAAGTCGGCAGCACCAATTTTTCCTTATATACTCCGTCGCGGATGAAAAGGGTAATCGTTCCCTGGGTGTCGAAAGCGCGGATAGATTCGATCGCTTCCCCGATGGTACGGAAATTTCCGCGACCGTTCCGGTCAACGACGATGTTGTATGTTTGTTCCGGCGCTTCTTTTTCCTGTGCCGTCGCCGGTAATCCGCCGGCAAGCAGCAGTAAGCAAAACATTAATTTTCTCATGGCTTGTTTACAATGATTTTAGAAGTGTGAGATTCCTGATTTTCCAACAGCACGCGCGCGAGGTAGATTCCCGGTGTGTTGATTTTCTTTATCGAAGTTCCCGTTAAGGAATAAATCGTTGTCTGTTTGACCGGAAACGCCGACAGGACCCGTAATTCGCCGTCGGAATGGTCGTAATAGACGATGGGAGCGAATGTTGCCGGAAAGTCCAAATGCGACGACAGGCAGGGCGACGACAGTTCTCCGGTAATGCTGACGTCTAAGGTAGCTCCGGCTCCGCACGTTCCGGTGATGGCCGCTTCTACATCTTCCACCGCTAATGCCGTGTATGGATAAGCCGGACGGGGCGTTTCGCCGATATTGCCGGGAAGCGCTTTCGTAGCTAAACAATCCGCAAAAGCAAGCGTTTGTGTTCCCGAACCGTAACTTTTATAAATAGTATAGATCGTTTTGAAATAGGTACCTTCTACATAACAGTCCAAACCGTTGGGTCCTCCTTGCAATCCCAAAGCGGTGGACGAACTTGTATTTGTATTGTAATAACAGTTCAGAATGTGGATTTCCGCATTTCTTGCCCGGGGCATTCTTTCCTTGCAACCATTTGCCCAGTAGCAGTATTGGAACGTAATACTGTAATGTCCGTCGGCGGGCGCGGCTCTTTCATCTCCGCCTATTAAATTGCTGAACCGGTGATCGTTGTTTCCTCCCGAACCGCCCGCTTTCGGCGGTTGATTGTATCCGAATTTGCACCACGAGACAGAAATGTTATCCGCGCTGTTCGTATTGTCGAAATTACCATCCACGCCATCGTAAAATTCGCAGTGATCGACCCACAAATTCAGGCAGCCCATATTGCTGAGCAAGTCGTTACCGTCCACATCGTAAGCGCCGGGGCCTTCAAAAATCAGGTTGCGGATAATTACGTTGGTGGAACCGGCTTTCAATCCCAAGATGCCCCCGTTTTTCGTTTGAGCGGTAGATACGAGTTTAACGCCTTTCAAACCCAACAGGGTTTTGTCTTTGATGATTTCGCTGATCATAGCCCCTTCTCCAAACGTAATGTTTTGCGTGATAATGATGATTGATTTTTCTGCGGCTTTCAAAGCATTTTTCAACTCTGTATGGGAAGCGACGGTTACCACCTTCCCTCCTGCGCCTCCGGTAGCGTTCCGACCGTATCCGACAGGAAAAGCCATGCAAAAATCCGCCGGAGTTTGTGCATACGCACTCCACCCTGTTGCGGCAAGCAACAATAAAAAAATAACTTTCTTCATGGTATTAATTAAAATATTTGCAATATTATATATTTTTCCCGTATCGCAAGGGGGTGAAATTGATTTACGATAGGGGAGGAATGGCCGGGGTTTGACAAAGTTGGCATTAAATCCGCAATTACGTATAAAAATGAAAATGGATAAAAGACGGAAGAAGATAGACGCAGACAGAAAAGATCAAAGACGTCTTTTAATCTTTTCTGTCTCTATCTTTATTCGTTTATCTTTTATCTTTTGTCTCTTAATTTATAGGGGAAACATACGGCAAAATGAGCAAATCTTTATGGGACGCCCATAACGGAATCTCTGAATTTGTAAATTACTAATGAGTCCCCCAACGCCGCGCGCGTAGCCCGATAAAAAATAACTGTTCAGAGTATCATTTTGCAAAAAAAGCATACGTGTGTAATGCCTGTAGTTCAATACGATACAAGTTGTTACATAGGAGGTTGTTTTGTTTATGAAATTAGGTGAAAATGAGGTTGGCGGCGATGGGTCGGGAATATTGCAAGCTATGAAACCTCTAACGAGGTTGGGTTGTGGCTGGGATAATGGCTATTTCTATTGACATGAATGCCTTTCAGGCAAAAGCGGTTTTTGATGGGAATGCCTTTCTATTAACATGTATGCCCTAACCAAGGCGGATGCCGGATAAAATATTGCAAAACACACGAATTGTCTAAATAATGCCCATTCAGGGCATTCATGTCAATAGAAAATGGATGGAGCGGGGCGCAAACCCATACGCCGTAGGCGTTGCACAACCATAGAATGAGGGCGAATAGATACAAATAGAGACGTCGCGAACAACGTCTCTACTAAACAAAAAACAAACAATGAATGAAATACGCGCAAACAAGTTGCGCTCTGTTATTGGAGGACGCAGCGGACGGCAAAGCCGTTAGTACGGCCGCCGGCGCTCGCCAGGAGGACGTCGCTACTGTGCAAATCCAAGCAGTAACCGTTACTGCTAAGCACGGATCCACTCCAATAGAGGCCGAAGGAGCCCGTAAAGTCCATCGAACCATAGCCGCCGCGACGATACCCCGAGGCAGGGAAGAAGTTACCAGTATAACCATACTTACCACCAGTAACAATATCGGTACATTTACCGGTAGCATCGTTACTCGTAGCGCTCCATGAACTACCAACTTTCAGCCATCCATCTATTGGAGTAGAAGAAGTGCTCCAAACTATTGTAGGGTTGTTAGTCTCGTTAGGACGCCCAAACTCATTCGACGTCGGTAAGCGATAATACTCACGCTCATTGGAACTGTTTCTTATATCTTGGGTCGTTGAAATGTATTGGCATATATCTCCTTTATAAGCGCTCCAAGAGGAGGAGCCATAGTTGTCCTTCACCCAAGTTGCATCCCGAGAACTACTTCCGTCGTTTTCTGATACATAAGGAATGGGATTCGCATCATCTGATGGCCACGTCCATGCCGGATGAGCAGTTGCGCCGGTAATACCGGAAACATCATCATTCGTTTTGCCGGCTTTACTCTCCACCCATTTGGGATTAGTACCGTCTCCATAATAAGGAACGTAAATAGGAGTGCCGGTAGTAGCATTGGCAGACCAATCTCCAACCGGAGAAATCCCAATCAGAGAACCAAACCGGAAATATACCCCTTGATAGTTCTTGTTTGTGCCAGGGCCATTCTCCGGAGTGGCGAGGTATGGATCAAACGTTAGATAACCGGGATTTCCGTCTGTGGGCTCCACCCAATAAATATTACTCGCCGCAAACTTCGTATAACTCTTCACAAGTTTTACGCTTATCGTGTGTGTTTTTCCTGCCTCCAGTGCGCTGGTGGGAAAAGGAATCTCCGTTAGTGTATTTTGGCTAACGCCGGTTTCCATTGTTATGGCATTGGCCGGTATCGTAAGAGTAAAACCCGTTTGAGGAACCAAGGTGAGCGTATCGCTGGTAACCGTTGTGGCGTTAAATGTTGACGTTGTCCATTCAAAAGGCAAAGCGGACGACGAAACTGCGGTAACAAGGGCGCCCCCAGCCAGATTATACGTATTGCCGCCGGTAAAGCCGGAAGTGAGGGTAATAGGGGTGGAAGAGGAAACACCGGTAATATTCTTGCCTTCATAACTGCAATCCAGCTTCAATTTTACCTGCGTTAATTGAGGCTTCAATACAACATCCTCTATTTCGCCATCTTCGGTGATTTCGGTGGCAGCAGTGGGTTGTTTCCACAACAGCAATTCATTCGTGCCATCCCTGACAGACAGGGGATCAAGAAATGATTTCTCCGTATAATCCAACGGCAATGTATTCGTGGAATTATTGTATGAGTAACAGATAAAACGGCACGTTGTACCGGCAGGAATGTATAGGTCGGGAA
>JAITAH010000102.1 GCA_031284225.1 Dysgonamonadaceae bacterium
AAATGATTCATATCGGAAAAAACACTCGCAGCCGGATTGTTTCAAAAGGAATTTCCGCCGGAAAAAGCCAAAATAGCTACCGTGGATTGGATCGCGTGAATGAGGGAGCGGAAAACGCCCGCAATCATTCGCAGTGCGACAGCTTGTGAGTAAGCGACGCCTGCGGCGCCCATACGTTTCCCTACATGGACATCCGGAACGAATCGGCCATTGTAGAACATGAAGCGACTACCTCAAAAATCAGCGAAGACCAGCTGTTTTATTGCAATCAACGGGGCATTCCTACGGAAGCGGCGGTCGGCCTGATTGTTAATGGCTACGCCAAGGAAGTGCTGAATAAACTTCCGATGGAATTTGCCGTCGAAGCGCAAAAACTGCTGCAAATCAGTTTGGAAGGCAGCGTCGGATAACACAAACTCGCCTACTGAACGGCAATCTTGATTTTTTCTTCACCCGCGCTCAAGATGTAAATCCCCGCCGGAAGCGTCAAACTCATTTTTGTTTCCAAACCGGTAGCCGGCTGCTGTTTGAGCAGCACGCCCGAAAGCGAGAATATCCGGAGCGTTACATCCGGACTTTCGGTTTTCACATAGAATTCCTGACCGGATTTCACCGGATTCGGATACGCTTTCAGGGCGGAAGCTACCGAAGGAGCGGCTATACCTGTCTGCTTGTCGAATAAAATCTCAGCGGTTTGGACGTCCGATACATTGCCATCGGCATACCGGGCTGTTACGCCGTAAACATATTTCCCATTGGTCGAAAGAAAATCATCATACGTAAATACGGTGTTCTCAACCGTAGCGATTTCTACGCCATTGCGGGAAATCAAATAGTCTTGCGGAACCGTATAGACTTGCGGGGCCGATTTTTCCGGAGAAGCGGCCAGATCCAATCCGGACGCCTGATTGTGCGACAAAACAACCGGAGCGCCGGAAGCGCCGGCCAATTGAACATAACCCAAAATCACCCAATTGTAGCTACCGCCGCCTACATTCGGCAAGGTTGTCCATTGCTTATTGTAAAACAGCACATTCCCTTTGCCTTCGACGGCAGGACCTGCATCGCACGCCATTCGATAGATGTCGCCTATCTTTTTGGATGTTACTACAATAGTAATCCAAAGGTCTTCATACACATTAATATCTACAGGCGTTGAAAGAGTAACGCTGTGTAACGAGTTGCTTTGGAACGAAGAGATTGCCTGTTCATGAATAATTCTATCGGGTTCATCGCCTTTAGATCCTTCATAAATGCGCAACGTATAAGCTGTATTCGCAGTAGTTACCGAAGGAATAGCAAAATCGACTCGCGACAATTGCAATCCCAATAGTTTTTTCAAATCATTGCCCGTAAAGCGGACAGCCATGATTCCGGTGAGATTATAGGATAACGCTGCCTTAGACGAACTGTACCCAATTTGACCGCCTGTAAATGGAGCGATCCATTGCAGGGTTACTTTATTATCGGTCAAAACTGCTTGATAATTTTCAGCCGGTTTGTAGGGATTAACCGGCGTTTGCGTAGTTAATTCGGCACAAACGCTTTCCGATACCTTATCGTTATTATAAACGGCCGAAACGCAATAGGAATAGGTTGTTCCTGACGTCAAACCATTGTCTTCAAACGAGGTGGAGGATGTTTCGCCGATTACATTGCCATCGCGATAGATAACATATTTGGTTAATACAGGCGCTACCTGCGAAGGTCCCGCTTCGATCTTTTCCGATCGAACAGCGTTCAAGTGCGATCGTTTTTCCGGCGAAGTTTTCGCTTTTTGAGCCAATGTATTCAGGTTATTTCCGGCTGTTTGTTGCGTCCGGCTATCCAATACGGCGCTGGAGAGCGACGGATTACCGGAATTTAAATAAACCGAAGTAACAAAATTATTCTCAAATTCTGAATATTCCATCGGGAACCATTCGCCTTCTTCGCAGAACCAATTTCGCAATGGAACAATCGGATTTGCATCCACTACAAAACAATTGCCTCCCACGGTATGGATTTCGACGCCGATCAGGTATTCTTTGGAGACGTCAAGCGCCAACGGAGTGGCTAATGTAACGGTTTTAAGCCCCTGAGACCGAGTATCGGTATAGGCTTGCGATCGTTTTAATTGCGGAATACCATTGTCATCGACTTCCCATATTTGCACCGTATGCGTTGCGGCGGCGGCTGTTTCATACAGATAAAATTGAATTTGAGTAGCCTCGTAACCGTCCAATCCTTTCAGATGTTCCGGCCCCCACAGCGTTCCGGCAAAAAAGGTAAATTCTTCCTTGAAACCATAAGCGACGGATCCCGATCCGGCAATCGTCATCCACCCGCCATTAAACGGCGCCGTCCAATTCAAGTAAGCTTTATCAAGCGTAGCGCTTCCCTGTAGATTTTGAACCGGCAACATATAAGTATCGGATCCTTCGGTTACGGCAACGGCAATGGTTACTGTTTCAGATTCGCTCGCTTCATAAAAAGCGGATACTCCATAGTTATAAGTACCGTTTGAAACGCCGGTTTGCGTATAAGAAGTGGTCGTTCCATTGTAGATAGTATATTGTAAAACATTGTCGCGATAGATTTTATATCCCTGTACATCGGGGAGATCGGGGGCTGTCCAGATGAGTTTAACGTTTTCGCCCGTTACTTCCGCTTGCAGATTGCTAACCGGCGTTACAGGGCCATCCATAAACTTAAACGAAACGGTTTTACCGGACTCGGTAATCTCTGTTAGCGGTTTGGATATGGTTTGTAAACCGTTCCAGGTAAACATGGCAGGCGTTGTCCGCGCCGAAAAAGCATGCTTGCCGGAGCTGCCGGGGAAAGGCGTTCCGTTGGAGTCGATATTTCCGTAAGAGGCCTTGCTTTCTGTCGGAATGGCATAGGAAGAGGAGGCTACCACCGGATACATTTGTTGGGGATGTCCGACATTACTGCCGTCTCCGCCTAAGGCTTTCGGATGAACATGCCATATCAACAAGCCATGGCCGGGCAACGATGTGTCGAATCCGGTTTGTTGCCGGTTTTCCAACACGTACAATTCGCCGTCGGCGTTTGCTTGAATACTATAAGCCACCGGTTGTTGAGCCGAAGGCGGCATAGCGGTTACTTCCGTATAAGAAGTTAACTCGGTGGGCGTAACCCATCCGAAAAGTATTTTTTGGAACATATTGATGTGCGCCGGTTGACGACCGCCGTCGTTCCAGTTACCGCCGGCCATTAAATCCCATTGCCCTGCGCCGACATAGTTGCTACCGTCATCTGTATTGGTATCGTAATAGTCGGGGGCGCCGAATACGTGAGTCAATTCGTGGCAAATTACTCCGATATGGGTGGTAGTACTGCCGCTGCCTCCCTGTAATTCCGGAGAACAGGAATAGACGGAAATGCGAACGCCGTCCAGAGTAATAGGCGAAACCATTTGCCATTTATGCGACCAGATTTGATTACCGTTATTAATAGATTCATCCCCATATCCGGCAAAAAGGATATGGAAAGTTTCCAATTGGCCGTTATCGGCAAAGTCATTAAAATCGATCTCATTATCGGCCGCACGCGCCGCTTCCGCCGCGAATGCTTGTTGGTGAGTTGCGTAATATTTACGAGTGTTAGACGCCGTATAGGGCCCTACGACGGTTACGGTAAAATCCATTTTTCCGTAAGAGTTTTCCCAGAAAAAATCATGGACGCTGCCTTTGGCAGAACCGTCGCTCGGATACAAACCAACGGTATTAAACAAAGTTTCAAATTCGGATTTGGTTTTTGAAAAGTTTTTATCGCTAAATCCCATCAGCACGCAGAGCGCTTTGCGGGGGCCGGACGGTGTGCCGGCGCGCTGGATAGAAGCGCTTTCTGCTACCTGCCAAATTTGTTCCAGCATTTTTATTTGCGACGGGCTGTATAAAATTCCTTTTTTTAAGCCGGACGGAGCCGCCGAAAGCAGGCTATATCTGTTGTTTGAGGGTACCAGATTGGCGTCGGAGTCCTGTTCGGCATATACGACGTATTTATTGGCGTCGTACACCAAGGTGTATCCATCCAGCGATTCCATCCAATGCACTTTTTCATCTCCGCGGAGATAGACGGATATTTTACTACCGTCCGGCTGGATTTTTTCCACCGGCCAAGGAACAGCCGGAACGGCTAAAACGCTCTGCGTCAGGATGAGTAAAATATCTGCCAGCAGGAATAACGTAATTTTCTTTGCCATAATTATTTTTATTTAATCAGTTATTTTTCAACATTAAGCCACAAAAATAATAAAATTTTTAGAAAGATTACATCCTTCTTGGATAAACTTTCTTTTTCCGGACGACAAACGCGCCTTAATTACGAAAATTTCGTTTCGGAACAGACCCCGTTAATTAAGCAATGTTAGTTTTAAATTAATATAATTATACGTCAAATTCTTTCAATTTAAATGATTTATCAAAAAATATCTTTTGATTTTTGTTTTTTATACAAAGAGATGTTATCTTTGCGCCCTTAAAACAAGAAGATTGTAACAATGGATCAATTATTTATTTTCGATACAACGCTGCGCGACGG
>JAITAH010000152.1 GCA_031284225.1 Dysgonamonadaceae bacterium
CCCTTCAACCCCGTTTCAGGGGTTGAACAATCCGCTTTCAATTTCAATTCAATAATTCAACCCGCTTCGGGGTTGAATAGATCACCGGGCTTTCGTTTGCCCCCAATCGCTACGCTTCATTGGGGGTTATTCATATTGAAAACCTTCGGTTTTCTTTCTTCTTGTATCTTATATCTTCAGTCGTAAACAACTACCCTCTGTACTGACAACAAGGCGGCAATGCACTGTATGTATTGTCATCGGCTTTATCCAGTTCGGTGTCGTGTCCGGCTTTCGCAATAGCTTTACTGATAGCTTCGAGTGAAGTCTTTTCTGCATTATAACTAAGACGCAATTGCTTTGATTCCGAATCCCATGAAGCAGAGACAACACCTTCCATACTTTTGGCTGTTATTTCTATGCGTTCTCTACACATTTCGCAGACGCCCTGAACTTTCAGCGTTGCATTGGAAGCATAGCTCGACGTCGCTGTTTGTTGTTGACCGGAAGATTTTTTGTTTGCATTTGTACACGCGTTATTTGCTGTCAGACATACAATAGCAGCAAATAAAAGAATTGTTTTTTTCATTTTCTTACTAATTAAAAATTATTATTTATTATTTATCATACTCGGTTTTCCTTCCAGTTGGGCGCTTGCATCAACTGTGAAGGCTCCGCTTGTTACAATTTCGTCTCCGTCGTTAATTCCTGAAATTACGACAAACGAATCGCCCAATGAAGGCCCCAATTCGATTTCACGAAGTTTAAATACCGGCATATCGCTATCCGGTTGTTTTACATAAACAATGGAACGTTTGCCTGTCCATAAAACAGCCGATTTAGGGATTACCGTTTCACAGGTATTTTGTTTCAACGATGCTTTAACCGTTGCATTAACATACATTTCCGGTTTCAGTTGCAAATCGGGGTTTATTGTTTCTACTCTTATTTTTGCCGTGCGGGTTGTTTTGTCGAGTACGGGATCGATGAAAGATATTTTACCCTCAAACGTTTTACCCGGCAATGCCTGTAACGTATATTCTACCCGGTTTCCGATTTTCAAATAGGGCAAATCGGCTTCATAAACATCCATGATAGCCCATACAGAAGATAGATCCGCCAAATCGAACAACACACTTCCGGCGCCGACATAGTCGCCTTGCTCTACTTTTTTAGCAATCACGATGCCGTTTGTATTGGCTACTATATCAATAAGAGGAGATACGTTTTCGGATTGCTCCATAACGGCAATTTGTTCGCCGGTCAATTTCCACAGGCGGAGTTTCTCTCTCACCGCTTCGAGGAGCGCCGGCTGAGTGGATTTCAGTTTGAGGGCTTCCCTCAATTCATGTTGTGCATTGAGCAAATCGGGCGAATAAATACTTGCAATAATTTGTCCTTTCCGGATACTTTCTCCCTCAAAATGAATATACAACTTTTCAATGCGGCCATTCACATGAGAAACCAGCGAATTAGAGAGCCGTTCGTCCGGTTGTATCGTTCCATATAAACGGATTTCTTTTACCGGATTGCTACGACCGACTTTTGTCGTTTGAATATTTGCCAATGCCGCCGCCTCCTTCGACAGAAGGATAGCATCCGGATCAACGACTTCGTCTATTGTTTCCACTGTTTTTAAAGGAGTCAAATCCATTGCGCAGAGCGGACATTTTCCGGGATGATCCTGCCTGATTTGCGGGTGCATAGAACAGGTCCAGAGGTGAGTATCTTCGATCGCTTGCGGTGCATCGGGAGTAGTATTCAACAACTTACCGAACAACAATCCCCCTAAAAACAAACCGGCAGCAAGCACTAACAGATATGTTATAATTGTTTTCATTTTCATTTTCCTTTTTATTTATTATTTTAATTGTGCCGCCAATTTATGTATAGCTGCAACCGACGTATTATATTCGGCAATCGCTTCCGATTCCTTCAATTGATATTCCAGAAGTTGGCGCTGTATTTGAATCACATCGCTTAAATTATTTCTACCGGATATAAATTCCTGTATTGCTAAGTCGCAGGTTGTCGAGGCAAGCCCGGCTTGTTTTCTATAAAGCGTAATTTTCCGTTCCATATCTTCCAATTGATATTTCAACCGGTATAGCTCGGCTTGCAAGTCATTGAAAGTATCCGCATACTTTTCTCTGCTTGCCTGTCGAAGGAAATCGCTCTCCCGCCGCGCGGCCTTATATTTGTTTCTGTATATCGGAATACTGATCGAAACCATCGGCATCACCATATCTTTACCATTCATGCGGCTCATGTTGTCCATTGCCATCTCGTTCGCCGATTGATTACCGGCCGATTCACTTTTCCCGATTAACATATATTGCAGTCCAATTCCAAACATGGGATAGCTCATCTTTCGATCCATTTCGGCTTTCGCCTCATAAGCGAGCGCCTCTTCGTTAAGCATTTCCAACATCGGATTTTGAGTTGCAATCCATTGCATAATTTCTTTTTCATCCAATGAAAACGGAGTTTGCGCCAATTCATCAGGAACAACAATTTCGTTTTCCGCCGGAAGATTCAACAAGGCATTGAAACGCGCTTTTTTAACGGTCATTTCCGACAAGAGACTTTCCGTATTACTTTCTAATTCGATTATTTCAAGTTGGATGCGCAGAACATCCGACATACCGGACGAAACAGATCCTTCCATGCTGCTCATGTCGTTGGCGGCCGGTGATTGGCGACCGGCGACCGTTTGGGAAGTGTTTCCCATATTCATTCCACTCATTCCTCCGGTTGCCGGTTTTCCGTTGCCGGCCGGCGAATTGGTTCCTGTTGCCGGTTGTCGTCCACCCGTCGGTCGTCCGTTACCTCCCGATGAAATTCTTTGTAAAGCAAGCGTTTCTAATTGTTGCAACAGTTTTTTATTTTCTTCATTGTTTATCCGTTTCTGCTGCCATTCACATAAGCTATACCATTGATTATAAACCTCTAAACATAAATTATCTTTTACATCGCGGAATTGTTCGAAAGCCATCTTCGCCATGTGTTGCGCTTCCGTTTGGGCTGCTTTTTTTGTTCCGAACCAAGGAAACATCTGCATGAGTTGAAACTGAGCGATCTGCCGCCCGTCGACAATGTCCATCGGTTCGAGGAAGAAACCCATTTCCAACTGTGGGTCTTCGTAAGCGCCTGCTTGCGGTATTTTCTGCAACGAAGCTTTATAGGCAAGAAAAGCCGCTTTAACAGCCGGATTGTTTTCCGTAGCTGTTTTCAGATAAAACGGAAGTCCCTCTTGTCCGGAAGCAACTATTGTTCCCATTATTGCCGCTATTATTATAATATACCTTTTCATACGTAAATGAATTATGAGTTATAAATGCTTTTGTTAAACATGAATGTTTCATATTAAATATGCAGTTTTTAATTTTTAATTTTCTTCTCCCTCCACCAGCATTGCAATACAGGCACAACAAACATGGTCATGGATTGAATAAGCATACCTCCAAAAGCAGGAATAGCCATTGGGATCATAATATCAGAGCCTTTCCCGGTCGAGGTCAGTACCGGAAGGAGGGCAATCAGAGTGGTTGCTGTGGTCATCGCGGCAGGCCGTACCCTTTTCAAACCTGCATAAATGACAGCTTCTCGTATATCATCTCTTGTATGGGGATTTCTTGCTAAAAAAACGTCGTGTATGTAAGTACCCATCAAAACGCCGTCGTTTGTAGAAATCCCAAAGAGAGCGATAAATCCTACCCATACGGCAATACTCAAATTCACCGGATGCATTTGGAAAAGGTCGCGTATGTTTTCTCCTCCAAAAGAAAAATTCATAAACCAAGGCTGGCCGTAAAGCCACAACAGGATAAATCCGCCCGCAAAAGCTACGAATACGCCTGAAAAGTGAATCAGTGAAGCAGTTACAGTATGAAATTGGAAATAAAGAATCAACAGAATAGCCAATAGACTAAGTGGTATAACAATCAGAAGCCGGTTTGCAGCACGTTGTTGTTGTTCGTAATTTCCGGCGAACGCATACGATACTCCGGCCGGCAACTGTAATTCTCCCGAATCAAGTTTCTTTTTCAGTATTTCCTCTGCTTGTCGTACTACCTCTACTTCCGCATTTCCTTCCGCTTTGTCGAAAATGACATATCCGATAAGGAACGTATTTTCACTTTGAATCATCTGAGCGCCTTTGGCATATTCAATATCAGCGACTTCGCCCAGCGGGATTTGCGCTCCCACTGCCGTAGGAACAATCAGCCGCGACAATGCTTCCGGATCATCTCTCAACTCGCGCGGATAACGTAAACGTACAGGGAAACGTTCGCGTCCTTCTACCGTTGTCGTCAAAGACATTCCGCCGATTGCAGCGCTTATCACTTCTTGCAGATCCGCCACTGTGATGCCATAACGAGCCATCTTCTGCCGGTTCAACCGAATTTCGATATATGGGGCGCCAACAGCCCGATCATAAAATACGGTAGACGGCAAAATAGACGGCACTTCTTTCAAGATCCTTTCTAATTCTTTTCCGGCTTTTTCGATACTTTCGAGGTCTGCTCCCGACACTTTCAATCCCATAGGCGCACGCATTCCGGTTGAAAGCATTACCAGACGGGCTTCAATCGGCTGCAATTTGGGCGAAGAGGTTAAGCCGGGAAGATGCGCAACATTGATAATTTCCTGCCAAATGTCGTCCGTTTGTTTAATATGGGAACGCCATTGCCGGAAATAATCGCCCCGGCGATCGGGGATCAGACTGTCGGCCGGAATTATCCTGAAGCCGTCGGCAGGACGATAGACCGAACCATCCGTCAACAAAAATGCTCCTTCTTTGTTTACTTTGAAGCGTTGACGATGGCCATCTTCATCTAAAATATATTCGGAGCGATAGTTGATTGTATTTTCAAACATTTGTACCGGTGCAGGGTCTAACGCCGAATTAACTCGCCCCCATTTGCCGACCGTCATTTCAATTTCAGGAATAGCCGATACTCGTTTATCTACCGTTTTGATGAGTTGCAAGTTTTGCTCTATTCCGGTATGCGGCATGCTCGTGGGCATCAAAAGATAAGAACCTTCGTTGAGGCTCGGCATGAACTCTTCTCCCATATTACGCCAAACCATTATGCCTAAAACTAAGGTAATCAAAGGGATTAACATAAATTTCCAACGATTGGACAAGCACCAGCGCAATATGCGTTCATAATAAATAACCAACACCCAAAGTATTGCCAGTATGAACCCGACAGAAACGACAACAAAAATGAAATTTAAGCTAAAACCGGCTTGTGTTCCTACCGGCAACCATTCGGAAGTAAGATAATAGAAAGCGATAAGAAGAAGGAGACCGGTCGTCCCTCGCTTAATAATCTTCCGGTAACCGGCGAGCGGTAAACGGAAACCGCCAAAAGGTTTTCGACCGGTAGAAAAGACAATACAGGCGATGGCCGGCAGAAAAATGAACCCAAAAATGAATGCCGAAATCAAGGCAAATGTTTTTGTATAAGCCAGCGGCCCGAACAGTTTGCCTTCTTGCGCCTGCAATACGAATACCGGCAAGAAACTGATAATCGTTGTTAACATTCCGATAGATAACGCCCCTGCAACGTCCTTGATGCTTTTGAAAATAAGTTCAGTTAATCCTTTTCCACTCCGGATCGATTTATTTTCGTCCATGTTCCGGACAATACTTTCCACAAATACAACTCCCACATCGACCATCACTCCAATGGCAATAGCAATACCCGACAGCGCTACAATATTGGCCTCAATACCGGTATAGCGCATGATTATAAAGGTAGAAAGAACAGCAACCGGAAGGATGCCGGATATAACAAGTGAAGCCCGCAGGTTGAACAGGAGAACAATTACGACAATGATACAGATGAGTATTTCGTGAAACAAAGCCGTTTCAAGAGTTCCAATTGTTTCGCGTATCAATCCCGAACGATCATAAAAAGGAACAACCGTCACTTTCGAAACCGTTCCATCGGCTAATGTTTTTTGTGGAAGTCCGGCTTCCATTTCGGCAATCTTCCCTTTTACATTATTGATTACGTGCATCGGATTGGAGCCGTAACGGGCAACTACAACTCCGCCTACAGCTTCTATGCCTTCTTTGTCAAGTCCGCCACGCCGTGTGGCGGGTCCCAGATTAACAAATGCGACATCCTTTATCTTGATGGGAACACCTTCCCGGACCGTTACGACGGCTTCTTCCAAATCGGAAACCGTTCTTATGTATCCTAATCCGCGAACCAAGTATTCGGCTTTGTTCATTTCAATTGTTTCCGCTCCGATGTCGAGATTACTTTTTTGGATGGCGTTCATTACTTCCATGATGCCAACCCGGTAAGCCCGCATCGCATCCGGATTGATTTCTACCTGATATTCTTTCACAAATCCTCCGATAGATGCAACTTCCGAAACGCCTTCTGCAGAAGAAAGAGCATATTTTACATAGAAATCCTGTACGCTTCTTAATTCGTCGGGATTCCAGCCGCCGGCCGCTTCGCCGGTTGCCGGATTTCTTCCTTCAAGCGTGTACCAGAATACTTGTCCGAGCGCTGTAGCATCCGGTCCTAAAGCCGGCTGAACGCCTTCGGGTAATGTGCCGGAAGGTAAAGAATTAAGTTTCTCTAATACGCGTGAGCGACTCCAGTAAAATTCCACATCATCGTCGAATATAATATAAATAAACGACATGCCGAACATCGACGTACTGCGAATAGTTTTTACACCCGAAATCCCGAGCAACGAAGTAGTAAGCGGGTAAGTTATCTGATTTTGAATGTCTTTGGGCGAACGGCCCATCCATTCAGTCGCTACAATTTGTTGATTTTCTCCAATATCCGGAATGGCGTCTACCGGAACCGGATCGTGCGGCAACAGACCGCCATGCCAATTGAAAGGAGCGACCGAAATTCCCCAGAAGACAATGAGAATAAGTAATAAAACTGTGATTAACTTGTTATATAAAAAGTATTTGATAATCTTATGAAGCATAATAAATGAATTATGAATTAAAAATTAGGGATGAAAACTCGATAATTTTCAATCATATTCTTAAAATGCAAATCAGGGCAAGCAAATTAACGTTGTATTTAACTAATCCGCCGGGAGGAAAGACGGTTTGTAAAAGCAAAAAGAAATTGGACTCTTCTCTTGTTAATAGATTGTCGAACAGCGGGAATAATACAGGTTTCAAGAGAAGCATTTGAATTTCGGCGGACGATGCGTGTTGCGGCAACTGAAAATGATCGGTCGCCATTTGAACCGTGTAGTTTGAACAGCAACTTTTTGTTCCGCAACAGGATGTTTGAGTGTTACTGCCGCTAATTTCAACCGACCGTAAATGATTTCCACAATAATGAAAAGCAATCGTCGGTTGAGCGGCAACCAACGACATAATCAGAAGTAAAAAAATGGATATTGCCCGTTTCATTATTTATTCGCTATTTGTTTCCTGTTAAAAAAACAAACAAAAATAATGTATTTTTTTGTTTAAAACAAAAAAAATCACAAATTACCATCAGCGCAGATTCAAGTAACCAATGCAATTTTATTAAGTGATGAAAAAATTATAACTTATAAGACATTAGATATAAGACAAAAGAAGACAGACAT
>JAITAH010000382.1 GCA_031284225.1 Dysgonamonadaceae bacterium
TTGAAATGATCACTGTCCATCTCCTTTGGGATTGCTCTTCGCTACTAAATCGGCCAAATCGGATGGTTTGAAATTGCCTTTCAAACGGATGACTACCGCTTTTTCTTCGACGGAGAGTATAATTATCAGAATTTCCCTGATGTCCTTTTTTTCTTCTTTAACCAGGAATCGTACAAGATTATCGTTCTCTTTAATATGCATCAACGTAGCATATTCCTTATCGTCTTTCAGGTTTTTCAGCCGGTTCCAGATTTCCGTCTTTTGCGCGGCGGGACATTCGTCGCTCAACGCTAATAATTCAAAGGATTTCAGGCCTTTCATGCCTTGTAGAGCGTCTTTTCCACCAACGGATACTCCCAGTAATTGGGTGAAAAACATTCCAACCGAACCGATGCTTATTTTTTCGACGTTTTCCTGTTTGGATAACCGGGCAATCTCCTTATCAACGTTTTGCCCGAATATCTGCATACTGAACGCAAAGATAACCACGAATGACACTGCTGTTTTTTTCATGACTGTAATTTTTAATGATTCGATGACCGATGATGTTTGCGCATAGATCGGCGTTTATAATTAAGACGAAAAAAGCGGAAAAAGGTAACAATGAGGATAAAACGCTCCACTCGCTGTTTATCTCCCAACCCGTATAACCAGAAAGGAGATTACCGACTGCCGGCAATCTCCTCCTGATATTAATCAGCCCGGATTAGACAAGCGGGCGGAATCGCTAAGAAACTTGCTGTTCGATAAAAGCCTTCATTTCCGGCAAGGCGTCTTCGGCGCTTTGCAGCAGTTTGAACTGCGCTTGGGTACGTATCCAATTGTGTTCGGGATACTGTATTTTGTAGTAGGTATCGCCGTTGATATAGTCCGTCAAGAAGCGCGCGCATTGCATGTAGGGAAACAGCGTGGCGGCGTAGGGCAGGTTGACGATTTCTATTTCCGTCAAAAACGATTTCGCCGATTGCAGATAGCCTTCGGTAAAAGCCTTAAAAATAGACAGGTTGAAACGAATCCGATCTAAATCGGGATCGTCTTCCTTTCCGGTATTGGCGGCGGAGCGGAGAAAATCGCCGGTATCCGAAAAGACAAAACTCGGCATCACGGTATCCAGATCGATCACACAAAGGATTTCGCCGTTTTCATCGAAAAGGATGTTGTTTACCTTCGTATCGCAATGACAAACCCGTTTGGGGAGTTTGCCTTCGCGGAACAGCCGTTCGGCTTTGCACATTTCGGCGGAACGTTTTTCAAGTTCGTCGATATAATATTGTACGGAAGCCAGCCGGCCGGCGCTGTTGGCCGCTACGGCGTCGCGAAGTTGCAGCAAACGAAATTCCATGTTGTGGAAATTCGGAATGGTTTCGCCCAGTTCCACCGAAATATCGGACAGCATTTGATGAAAATCGCCGAACGCCAGACCGGCGTACCGCGAATACTGTTCATTCACCTGCTCGCAGGTAACCGAACGGGGAATAAGCACGGAGATTCGCCAATAATTGGTTCCGTCGAAGTAATATTTTTTTCCGGAATCGGCCGGAAGGAAGCGCAATACTTTTCGGTCGATATCCCGTTCGCCGCGTTCGGTCAGTTTGCGGCGGATGTGGGAAGTTACCGCTTCGATGTTGTTTTGCAGCAAATCGACGTCCTGAAAAATGGCGTGATTGATTCGTTGCAGCACATAATCCGGCGCATCGCCCGCCGTTTGAACCCGATAGGAATCGTTGATGACCCCGTTTCCAAAAGGATTAATTGCCAATACTTTGCCTTCCAAGGCGAAATGGGAAGTAATTTCCAGTAAATTGTTCATGGTACAATGATTTATTATTCGGCGCAAAATTAGTCTAATTTATGGATTCGGACAATACGACACACAATAGAACAAGAAAAAAATACAATAAAACACATTAATTAACACAATTAATATTTCCTTTGCAGCCATGTAAATCTAAGTTCTAATAATATGAAGTATTCACGAAAAAAAGGGTTATTCTGTTTGTTCCTCTTATTTTTTACGTTAAAAATAAGTGCACAAACAATGGTTAATGGAACGGTTTCCGATGAGAAAGGAGAATCATTAATTGGTGTAAGCATCACCGTTAAAGGGACTTCTATCGGCGCCGTTACGGATGTAGATGGCGCTTTTGCGATCAACGCTCCGGGGAATGCTACGCTGGTGTTCGGTTATTTGGGTATGAAGCCAGTGGAAGAAGCAATTAATAACCGGCAAATGATCCATGTAATCATGCGATCAGATAATAACGACTTGGAAGAAGTGGTGGTAATTGGTTATGGAACCGTGAAAAAACGGGATTTAACAGGCTCGGTTTCTTCCGTTAAAGCTTCTGATATCGATTTGACGGCTTCCGCCTCTATCGGACATGCGTTGAAAGGAAAAGCCGCCGGATTGAGCGTGATTCAAAACAGTGCGCAACCCGGAGGAGGACTTGATATCCTGATTCGTGGCGCCGGTTCGGTCAATGCCAGTAATAAGCCGTTATATATTGTCGATGGCTTTCCTGTCGCACAGTTAGACCCGTTGAGTTCGAATAACGACCGTTTGAATCCGGGAACGCAAAGTGTGTTGAATTTCATTAATCCGAATGACATCTCTTCCATTGAGGTTTTGAAAGATGCTTCGGCAACAGCTATTTACGGAGCAAGAGCGGCTCATGGCGTTGTGCTGATTACTACCAAACGAGGAAGTGAAGGGAAAACGACCATCAATTATAATGCTTCCTACGGCGTTCAGGAACATGCCAACATTTTTGATGTTTATAACCTGAACGATTGGATGGTTGCCAAAAACACCGCAAGTTGGGATTACTGGATGTTTGACAATGCGGTGTATCCGTATGGTTCAAGAACATTGGAAGATGCTATGACCTATCCTAAAAATGGCGTGGCTTACAAATTACCTTATACCGATACCCAAATCGGCAATGCCGGCGAAGGAACGGATTGGGTCGATTTGATAACCCGGACGGGAAGTATTCAACAGCACAATCTGAATATTCAAGGCGGAAGCAATCAGACCCGGTTTTTAATGGCTCTTAATTATTTCGATCAGCAGGGAATCATTAAAAATTCGGGATTGCAACGATATACCGGAAAATTGAATCTGGATCATACGATTAATAACTATTTGACGGCGGAAGTTAATATTCTTGCTTCCCGGACAGATAATAACAACCGGGCATTAGGCGCTGAAAAATGGGAAAAATCGGGTCTGTTGCGCGCGGCGGTACAAATGGGGCCTCACATCCAAGCCATCGACGAAAACGGAAATTATCCCATCAATCCTATGCTGCCCACTCAACCCAATCCTTATTCTCTGCTGAATGTGAAAGATGAAGGTCGAATGGATCGTATTTTAGCCAATGCGTCTCTGACCATTAAGCCTTTGGACGGACTTAGCATTAAACTGAATGGCGGAACGGATATCGCCTATCAAAAACGGAATACATACATGCCTAAATCCACTTTATGGGGGCAGATTTTCAATGGAAAAGCCGGCATCAGCGCCGGAGAAAACGAACAATACTTGCTGGAAGCTACCGCTAATTACTTGAAAACTATCCGGACGATTCATCGTTTCGGCTTGTTGGTAGGCGCTTCCCATGAACAATTCACCAACAGTAGCCATTATCTGGAAAATAACGATTTCATCACCGACGCCTTTGAATGGAACAGCATGCAATCGGGCACAGGCGTCAAAGGGCTTAATTCCTCTGCCGGAGAAAATAAAATGAAATCTTTTTTTACGCGGATCAATTATACGCTAATGGAACGGTATTTATTGACGGCAACGTTCCGTGCCGACGGCGCCAGCGTTTTCGCCAAGAATCATAAATGGGGATATTTTCCGTCCGTAGCGCTTGCGTGGAATGTAACGGAAGAAAAATTCATGGATAATCTGCGTTCTACTTTCTCTCTCTTAAAAGGGCGTATCAGCTATGGACAAACAGGAAACTCAGATATCGGAGGAAATGCGTTTGCCGCTTATTATGCGGCTACCGCATGGAATAATGTGGATAAAAGTCAAGTTATCGGCGTCTTTCAGAATCGCTTGGAAAATCCCGATTTGAAATGGGAAACCACTACCGAGTTGAACATCGGTTTGGACGTTGGTCTGCTGAATGGGAAAATTTCAGGCTCGTTTGAATTTTATAACCGGGAGATTTCCGATTTATTGAATACCCAATCGTTGAATGCCTATCAGCCCATCAGTCAGGTAATAGCCAATATTGGGAAAACGCAAAGCCGGGGGTTTGAAGCCACGATTAATACAAAAAACGTTACCAACAAAAATTTCAGTTGGGCGACCGATTTCACATTTTCCACTTACAAAGATCGTTGGCTTGAACGGACGGCGGATTGGAAACCCACTGTTTATCAAAATGTCAACGATCCTATCCGTGCTATTTATTCCCGCATAGGGGAAAGAATCTTGCAAACCGGCGAAACGCCTCCGGCCTCGCAGCCGGATTTAAAAGCGGGACAAATCGTTATTAAAGACATCGACGGCTATCTGAGGGACAATAATGGCGATCCGGTGGTGGAAAACGGGCGATTTGTTCGCGCCGGCCAACCGGATGGAATAATCGATGACGCCGACGTTCAACTGTTAGGCACAACCGATCCCGGATATATCATGGGTTTGAACAACCGATTCCGGTGGAAAAATTTTGATTTCAGTTTCGACCTGAACGGATTGTTCGACCGTATTATGATGGATCCTACGTATATGGAATTAGGCGCTTCCGCCGATGGAATCGCTCAGTACGGATACAATGGCTTACGGGTATTGGATAAACGCTGGATGCCCGAAAAATCATCAACCATCCATCCGAGTTCGTTCTACGGCTGGTCGAATTACGGGTATGGCGACTGGTTTTATCAAAAAGCTTGGTTTATACGGCTTCAAAGTGTAAACCTGGGATATACGGTCCCGATTCGTTCGGCGATGAAAAAAGTGTTTTCGAGTATTCGTATTTATATAGACGCCAATAATCTATATACGCTTACGCCTTATACCGGACTGGATCCTGAAACGGACGTCTATGCGGCGGCTTATCCCAATGCACGCACTTATACGATAGGTTTTGATATTCGATTTTAATTAACTGAAAAAAATATTATACAATGAAAACAACGATTAAATATCTATCCATCTTGTTCTTATTAACAATAATGTCGCATTGCGGAGATTTGGAACCGGTCAATTACAATGAAATCAATCCGTCCATATTTCCCAAAACCGAAGAAGATTTGCAGGCATTGGTCATGTCGTGTTATTATCCTTTGCGCGGCAGTTGGTGGGACGGTATCAATCACAATTCAGAACGAGGACAAATGTTTGTGAATGATTGCTGTACCGAAATTCTGGCAGGAAAATTCGGCGCTCAGAAAATGTGCCACGAGCTGTCTTTTATCGAATCCAATATCGAAGTAACCTGTTTTTATTATGTGCGAACGAGCGAACGGTCGGACTATTCCGATGGTTTTTGCAATAAAATCAGCCGCTGTACACTGACGATCGACGCCATTGAAAAAAGCGATATAAGTCCGGAAAAGAAAGACAAGTACATTGCCGAGGTCCGTTGCGCCAGAGCCTATTTGAGTTATATTTTGTTTGACATGTATGGCCCGCTGGCGGTCGCTCCCATTGAAGTATTGAAAGAGCCTTTGAAAGAAGTTTCTTTGCCTCGCCTGTCCAACGAAGAAATGGTAAAGTTCATCGAAGAAGATTTGATTTTTGCCGGAGAACATTTGCCTTTTCCCAAACAAGCGGAATACGGAAGATTCAGCCGCGGATTGGCCAAAACGCTTTTGATCCGGTTGTATCTGCACGAAACGGTTCACGACCGAACGTATTATAACAAGGTAGAAATCCTTGCCAGGGAATTGATGACTTCGGAATACGGCTACGATTTGCTGCCGGAATATACTACTTTGTTTGAATTTGCCGGAATGACCAGAAATAATCCGGAGTATATTTTTGTTATTCCTTCGACCATAGAAGGCCCGAACCTGTCGCAATGGCAAATGATGGTCATGCCGCCCGCTTCGGATAATTTTCCGATCGGATGGGCTACCGTACAAAGTACCTGGTGGTTTTACGACACGTTTGAACCTGCCGATACGCGGAAAACCTATATGATTACGGAATATACCAATGGCGGAGTGGTTTACAATCGCCTGAATCCCAGCGAATTCATCGACTTGGGGCCGTTGCCTCAAAAATATCAAATCGAGATTGTCGGTAATACCAATACGAATTTGGATATTGTACAATACCGGTATCCCGAAGTATTGTTGTCGCTGGCGGAAGCGATTGTGATGAAACCGGGCGGAAGCGTAACTCAAGAAGCGGTCGATTTGATGAACCGGATACGAATCCGGGCGCATTTGGCAGAGAAAAAAGTGTCGGATTTTCTGACCCATGAAGCATTTATCAACCAATTGCTTAGAGAAAGAAGCCATGAATTTTGGTGTGAAAACGGTCAGTATCGAGCCGACTTAATTCGCTTCGACAAACTCTACGACCGTGTCTTGGAATTGAACAACGGCATTGCGCCGTATGCCTCTAAAAACAAATATTTGTATCCGCTTCCCCTGTCGGTCATTGTCGATGGGAAAGGACAAGTGAAGCAAAATCCGGGTTACGCCGAATAATAGATAAATTAAAAATTACGAATAAAAAATTAGAACGGATGAAAAAAATCGAATTAATTCTTCTCTTTTTAGTGAGTTTCTTTGGACTAAGCTGTGGTTCTCATCATTCAACAGAAAATATTGTTCCAAAAAAAGAAACGATTGAATACAAATCGATAGACGATAAATTTCCGAATCCCGAAAGAGGTTTTTACAAATATTCGGATTGTAATCTGGGAACAGGAACAGGAATACTTGACGAAAATACCCTAAAAGCCTATCGAGGGAATAATATTTCCTTGTTGTTCAGGTATTTTTATTTAAAGAATTTCAGGGATAAGCCAATATCCGACAAAGCGTTGGAGGATTTCGACAAAGATATGGCTATCATTCGGAAAGCCGGAATGAAATGTGTGTTGCGTTTTGCTTATTCCAGCGCTATCAACGAGCCGGACGCACCGCTGAATACGATTTTGCAACATTTAGATCAACTGAAACCCCATTTGGAGAAAAATGCCGATGTGATAGCTGTAATGCAAGCCGGTTTTATCGGCTCTTGGGGCGAATGGTACTATACGACCAATGGGCTGAACACCTCCGGAAATCGCTATATGACGCTCAATAAAATACTGGAAACATTGCCGCCCAACCGAATGGTGCAAGTGCGAACGCCGGCGTATAAAAAAGAATTTGTACAACGGACGACGCCATTGAAGGAAGAAGAAGCTTTTTCTACTCAAAACATTGCACGAATTGCACATCATAACGATTGTTTTTTGGCAAGTACGAATGATTATGGGACTTATCAAGACATAGAAGCGGATAAAGATTATTTGAACAAAGATTGCCTGTATGTTCCTATCGGTGGAGAAACCTGTCCGCCCGACGGCGTTGCTCCTGCCGACGGCTTGAAAGCCTATAACGAAATGCGCCGCTTGCGTTTCAGTTTTCTGAACGAAGATTACTACCGGAATGTGAATAATTTGTGGATAGAAAACGGATATATGGATAAAATAATCAGAGAGTTGGGTTACCGCTTTCATCTTGTTTCGGGAGAATATACGACGGAAGTTTCTCCATTGGGCGCTTTTTCTGCCCGGATTGTTTTGAAAAATGCGGGATTTGCTTCTTTATACAACAAACGACCGGTGGAATTGATACTCAAAAATACCGCTTCGAACGAGCTTTATAAAGTCAAATTAGAAATAGAGCCTCGCCTTTGGAAGCCCAATACGGAAAATATAATTGACGCTACGATCGGTATCCCTGCCGAAATGACCAAAGGAGAATATGCACTCTATTTAAATTTACCGGATGACGCGGAAACTTTACAAACCAATCCCGATTATTCCGTTCGCTTTGCCAACGAAAATGTGTGGGAGGCAAAAACCGGTTATAACAATCTTTTGCTGACGGTAACCGTGAAAGACAATAGCAGCACGCCCACTTTTTCAGGAAATTTGTTTTTTCTTAAAAAATAGTATTCCTTATTATCTAATAACAATTAATAATTTAATGGTATGAACAAACAATTTCTTTTTTTATTGATTGCTGCTTGCGGATTTTTTACCGCTAATGCGCAAATTACGGTTGATGGCATCGTAAACGATTGGGAAACTGTGCCTGTCTTGAGTGAACCGGGCGTTTTTCCTTTTGCAAAAGTCGTTTCCGATGACGCCCGTTTTTATTTTCTGGTTACGCTCAACAACGATAACACGTTCGATCCGAATGCGTGGTTTACCGTTGATTTGTACATTGATGCTGATTTCAGTAGTGAAACCGGCTATAGACAATGGATTTACACAGGATCGGGCATTGACTATTTGGTGCAAGGGACTGATTTGAACAAATTTACCGGCGCTAACGGTACCGACAGTTGGTCGTGGACTACGACGGGATCAAGCATTGATCGTGCCTATTCTGCCGATGGACGCTCGGCTGAACTGTCAATTGCCGCTGCCGGCTATACCGCTGTGGCATTGGCTGAAACATGGGGTGTGGCATTGGGGCCATACTATTTCGATAATCCGGGAGGTGGCGACCCAAGCCTTTTTATGCAATCTGTGGAGTGGAATTTTACTAACCGAAAAGTTTTTGTGGTCAAACCGCGCACCGAAATCTCGTTGAACGGTAGCGTCGAACTCATAGCGGCAAATGCTTTCTATCACCCGTTTATGAAAGCCCAGAATATTGTAGAATATCTCGATTTTCAATCCGGCGATTGGGCGGCTCAAAATACGTTGCATTGGGCTGCGTGGGCTGTAAATCTTTCGGCGCCGGCAACTTTCAATTTCAAAATGACGACCCAAAGTACCGCCAGCGGTAAGGCAAGGCTCACACTTGTGGATAGGACGACCAATGCGGTGGTAAAAACCTTTGACGATGTTTGGTACCCTGTCAACAACCATTTTGACGAAAACGACTATGGAACGCTCGACTTGTCTGACGTTCCTGCCGGAAAATATATGCTTAAACTTACTCACCCAACCGATTGGGATACATTTTTGAAAGTATCGAAAGTTACTCTGACAAATCTCAGTTCAGATGCAATAAAACCCGTGGATGTCTTGGAAAATGTAACGGTAATAGCGCGTGAAAAGGGATTTACGTTAGCAAGCGAAAAAGCTGTCAACGTATATGTTTATTCGGTAGAAGGAAAAATTATTTCTAATTACAAACAAGTAAATTCAATCAATCAACCACTTAATTCGGGCTTTTATTTATTGAATATTCAATCGAATGGAAAACAAATCGTCCGAAAAATCGCTGTAAAATAATGTATATAAACTTAATGATAAAAAAACATGAAACATTTTAAGCAAATTATGATGATTACAGCCGTAACAGCGCTATTGTTTGTAGCCTGTAATAACGGCGAAGAACCCATCAACGGTTCTGAAGGAAAAGCTAAAATTGAACAGTTGGCCGTATCTCCGTCAACGAATCTGAAGTATGGCGATGCGGTTACGCTAATCGGTATTTTATCGGATGAAACAGGACTTCGTTCCTATACCGTTAAAATCAGTAATGCAAGCGGGGACATTTATGAACAGACACAAATGTTGACCGGAAAAACATTTAATTTGAACGAAGCGTTGGTTATTCCGCTTCCTCCCAATGCCGTTGCCGGAAATTTAACAATCAGTTTGACCGTTAAAAATACAGGCAATCAATTGACCAGCCAGGAAATAGAACTTAAAAATGTCAGTCTTCCGAATTTCCCCAAATTGTATTTGGTTTTAAATGGTACGGCTTACGAAATGGTAAAAAATGGCGACGTCTTCGAATTTGAAGATTTTGTTGCGGCAGGAGCTACCGGAAAAATTTATGCCAATGCCGATAAAACCGGTATTTTCTGGGGATCGGAAAATGGCGCGGTGAAGGTGTTGGGCGCGAATGATATTACGTTCGGATTGGCTGTTGAAGAATATTTCAAAATTTCGTTCAATGCAGTAAGTTTCCAATTAACCAAAGGAAATCCGCAAACATGGCAACCGGCCTCAGGCAATGATTTGTACATTTTGGGAACCATTTCGGGACATTGGCAAGATGGCGACATTTCCGTAGAAAAAACTAAAATGAAAATGACGGAATATTCGTTGGGAAGCCGCAGAATGTGGGAATGGGCGCCGCCTGCAATCGAAAATACGGACGATCCCGAACTGACCTGTTATGGAAATACGGTAGCAGGCATTTTCCGTTTCAAAAAAGGCAATCAGTATGTAACCTATAACGGCGGACAAATCGTTACGGGAGCCGATAACAAGGATAACAGTTTTGTTTTGTCGGCTCCGGGACAGTTTCATTTTCGTGTTTTGGCTGAGGCGAATAGCATTACAAGCGTGCGTGTTTTCGACGAAGGACAAGCGAAATCCTTGGAATACAAAAACGGCGAAATTCTGCTGAACGGCGTGCTTGCAACACCTTCTATTTCTTTTGCCGGACAGACAATGAGTTTGTTAACCGGTAACTATTTTGTTTATCAAAGCACGACCGGTATCGGACTGACAAAAAATGCCGCCGTGAATGCCTCCGGCATTGATTTGAAGAATTTTTATGCCGATCCCGACGTGTTTACGGGCAGCGGCAACAGCACATGGCAAGTGAAACAGGACGGGTCTTTCTACGTTCGTATCGACGCTTTTTCGGGACACGTTTATCTGCGCGAAGAAAGCGGCTATCCGAATGTGATTTATCTCGACGGTTGGTGCTGGAAAAAATATCCGACAGACCCGCGGAATAACTGGGATGTTACCACTTCTACCTCTTTGTATCGGGTAGGAACGTCCCATGTGTATGAAGCTACCATTTATGTTTTGCCTTGGGGCGGCGATTTCAAATTGTTTGCAAGTCCCGAACAAACGCAAAGAATGATAAAATCAAAGTATTTTGAAGGCATTAATCCCATGGACGAATCGGGTATTAAATTCCCTATTCCTTCTGATCCGGGCGCTTATTATAAAGTAAGCGTGGATTTGAAAGACGGATTTACGTGGAATGAAGAGGCGTTAGATGGCGACAATTACACACTTGTTCCGACCAACGGTAAAAAATTCACAATAACATTTACTGCAATATAAACAAAAATCGAAAATAAGCCGTTTAAAAAGAGAATGTTGCTCGTTCGTGCGAGCCGATAGGCGAAGCAATCCGGAGATAAGCGCCGGATTGCTTCGGATTTCGCTCCGCAATGACAATTAAATTTTTTCAGATCGCTTATTTAATTTAATATCCCATACAGAATGAAACGATTATTATCTCTCGCTCTTTGCCTTCTTTCTTTTCTATCTTTCCGGGCGCCAACCGGATATACGACGGTGGTAACCATGGAACCCGGCGAATATTGGTGGGGAGGCGCCACCGGCTTAGGCGCAAAGATGCCTTTTTTGGAACCCGTTAACCTCTTCGATTTATCTTCTCAAAACGAGAATAATCAAGTTGCGCCGCTTTTTCTGTCCAATCAGGGCCGGTATGTTTGGAGTGATTCTCCTTTTCGTTTTGAGATAAAAGATCGTACGGTTTTTATCCATTCTCTGTATGAAAAAATAACGGTACAACAGGGCGGGAAAACGTTGAAGGACGCCTATTTGACGGCTTCCGGAAAATATTTTCCGGCGTCGGGCCTTTTACCCGATTCACTGTTTTTTGTGATGCCGCAATACAATACCTGGATCGAATTGATGTACAATCAAAATCAGGCCGATGTGCTGAATTATGCCCGAAGCATCGTAAAAAACCGGTTTCCCGAAGGCGTTTTGATGATTGATGATAATTGGCAAAAATACTACGGATGCTTTGAGTTTAAACCCGACCGGTTTCCCAATCCCAAAGAAATGATTGAACAGTTACATGCAATGGGATTCAAAGTCATGCTCTGGGTTTGTCCGTTTGTAAGCGCCGACAGCCCCGAATTCCGCTTTTTGAGAAACGAAGGATATTTGCTGAAACGGAAAGGTAGCCAGGCGCCGGCGATGATCGAGTGGTGGAACGGCGTCAGCGCTTGCTTTGATTTGACTCATCCCGATGCCGCCGCCTATCTTGTTTCGCACTTAAAAGCGTTGCAGACGGAATATGGTATCGATGGTTTTAAATTCGACGCCGGCGATAGTCAGTTTTATAATCCTCAATACATCGACAGTTACCAAAAAGAAGCTCAATCGGTGGATCATACGAAGGCCTGGGCAAAAATCGGACTGGAATTTCCGTTCAACGAATACCGCGCCTGTTGGCAAATGGGCGGCGAAGCGCTGGTGCAGCGGTTGGGCGACAAGGATTATTCGTGGAAAGCGGTCGAAATGTTGATCCCCGACATGTTGGCCGCCGGGTTGCTTGGTTATGCCTATACCTGTCCGGACATGATTGGCGGCGGACAGTTCTCGTCTTTTTTGGGAATCGAGAGCGACCGTTTTAATCAGGAATTGATCGTTCGATCGGCGCAAGTACATGCCCTGATGCCTATGATGCAGTTTTCGGTCGCCCCGTGGCGCATTTTGAGTGCGGAAAATTTGGAGATTATTCGTCAAGCTGCGTTATTGCATCAGCAAATGGGCGCGTATATTCTGCAATGCGCCAAAGAATCGGCTATCACCGGCGAACCGGTTATCCGGCATTTGGAATATGCGTTCCCGAACGAAGGGTTTGCCGAGTGTAAAGACCAGTTCATGTTGGGAAACAACTATTTAGTGGCTCCGGTGGTTACGCCGGCGAATATCCGCACGGTGAAACTTCCGAAAGGGAAATGGAAAGATGACGGGGGCGCTGTTTATACGGGCGGAAAAACATTAACGTTTCATGTTCCTCTGCAACGCATCTTGTATTTTGAAAAATTGTAAAACGTTGTATCTTTATCCCTCGTAACAAATTTTATAATGATAAAACTCAGATTTGTCTTCTTTTTCGGTCTTTTCTGCTTTCCTTGGCTTGGCGGCGGATTGGTTCATTCGGAAGAACTGCATTTTTATCATCTTACGCGCAGCGAAGGATTACTCCATGACAACGTTACTTGCGTCGCTCAGGATTCGATCGGTTATATCTGGTTCGGCACTCACCGCGGATTAAACCGCTATGATGGATATTCAATTGATTCGTACCGGTATGACAACGGTAAAATTAATTCCGTGTATTACAACAGGGTCTATAAAATCGAAATTACGGGAAATTTCCTCTGGATGGCCACCGAAGCCGGCATCGTCTGTTTCGATATTTACAACAAACAATACATTGATGTCGCAATCAATGATCCCGGCAATCTTGATTTTTATTCACAAGTACGATATCTCAAAAAAGGGTACGACGGTCTGATGTGGTTTTTTACCGATCGCAACCATATTCGTCTGGGAGAAATACATTATGATGCCGGTAAAAACAAATGTGTCGTTGCTCCGCGCAAAATAGGCAACGAATATGGCTTTGTTTCTCAAGACAATAATCCGAAAGTGGCTTTCGACGAAACCGGAAATGTATGGATTTCAGGAAACGATTATATAAGCTGTTACGGCAGAGGAAGCGACGGAGAACTTTATTTTGCCGGATGTACCGAACAAAGAATCGGAAGGGACGTCAAAGAAATGAATTACGAAACCGGCAATTTGTGGATCGCCTATTGGGATAAGATTGATAAATACCATGTTTCGAACTCGACGGAAATAGAAAAAACAAAAAGTATTCCTTATTCGTGGCGAAATATTTCCACGTTTTACCTGAACGAGAATTCCATTTGGTTAGGCTCGGATAATGGGATTCTTCAAATAACCGTAAAAGAAGATGATGGACCGTTGATGGTCGAACATCGACATTTGCCGTTAGACGCAAACTCGATGGGAAACGCCCCGAATAATATTTTTCTCGACCGTAACAACAACATCTGGGTTTCGACATGGGGCGCCGGTGTGGCTTATGCTAATACCAATCCTAAATTCTTTCAAACGATTACTTATAACCCGCTTCAATCTAAAGGGACCATCGCGTCGGAATTTGTCAGTTGCATTCATAAGAGTTCGGATGGATATGTTTATTTGGGAACAAAATTCGGCGGAATCAGTCGCCTGAAAAGTAAAAACAAAAAAGACGTGGAAATTTTCTGTACGACTTCTCAACTATTGCCGGCGGTAACAAGCATCCACTCGGATGATGAAACGGTTTTTGCGGCCGTAAACAATACAATCGTACTTATCGACAAGCAAAGCAAACACGTCAAAGATTTATTGCATACCGCCCGGCATGTTTTCTGGATTGAATTTGACCGTTTCAATCGTTTGTGGGCGGCTACCCATGCAGGACTGGAATGTTTTGAAAAACAAAACGGACAATGGAAAAAAACCCGAACCTTGACAAGCGCCTCATCATTCAAATTATCGACCGATTTGCTTCATAATATTTATTCAAACAAGGAAAAAAACGAACTGTTGGTTACGTCGGCGTCAGGAATGAATCGAATTAGATTTAAAGAGAACGGTGATATTCAACAAGTGATTCATTACCGGGCAAAAGAAAACGATTTGAACAGTCTGAGCAGTAATTTTCTGTGGCCGATCGACAGGCAAAACGACTCGGTGTACTGGATTGGGTCGATGGGAAACGGATTGAACCGGTTGACATTAATTGATAAACCCGATGGCGTTTACGACTATTCTTGCGATGTTTACGGCAAAGAATCGGGAGCTCCGTCCGGCGATATAGAAAGTCTTGCTGTCGATAAATACGGAAATGTCTGGTGCGGAGGTTTTTCGCTCGCCTGTTTCGATACTAAGCTCAACCGTTTCAATGTGTTTGATATCAACGATGGATTACAGAGCTATATGTTTGGAACTTCATCGTCGTGTAAAGACAGCGACGGCACGTTATATTTCGGTGGAGCGAAAGGGATGAATTATTTCATGCCGGCCCCTAATATGATGGATTCAAATGCTTATCCGGTTTTCTTTTCCCGCGTGTATATCAACGGCAAATTGGTCGATTCGGATATCGAGTATTCTAAATCATTGACTCTTAAATATCCGGACAATAATTTCACGCTCGATTTTACATCTTTATTGTTCAACACCGGACAGCATATCCGATATCGTTACCGTTTAGACGACTATGATAGCGAATGGCGTTACATCGAAATGGGAAAAGAACCGAAGGTTTCTTATCAGAAATTGCCTTACGGAAATTACCAACTGATGGTCGAATCCGGCGGATGGAAAGATTGGAGAGGAAATCATTCGATCCTGAATCTTTATGTGCCGCCGCCTTTCTGGTGGTCGTGGTATGCGAAAACGACTTATCTGCTCATGGGTTTGGGTATCGTTTTTTTGCTTTTCAACTCCTTTTTGCATTGGATGCAAATGAAGCAAATCATTTCCCTTCAAACAGAACGAGAACGATTCTTTACCGATGTATCCCACGAATTTAAAACGCCTTTGAGTATTATCAACTCGGCCATTGCCGAATTGAACGAGGAAGAAACCGCTGTACAGGGAAACAAACATTTTACGCTTATCCAACGAAACAACAATAAACTCCTTAAACTGATTAATGAACTTCTTGATTTTCACCGCGCCGACGGCGAAAAAGCGCATTTGAAAACCACCTGTACGTCCGTCCGGGATTTCATTATGCAAATTTATGACGAATTTTCGGCCTGGTCTGCTTCTTCCGGTATCTCTATGAGGCTTTCCTTGCCGGAAGAAGATATCCGGTTATGGCTGGACGAGGAGCGTTTGGGGAAAATTATTACAAATATCTTGTCCAACAGTATTCGTTACACCGAATCCGGCGGAACGATTGATGTGAACGTTTCAACCGGTAATGTGCGGGACGTAATTCCTTATTATGAATCCTCATTCCGGTCTTTGGACAGTTTGATTTATAATAATCATCTGATTATCAATGTTCGAGATACGGGCGTAGGGATTCCGCCGGCATCGCTTCCGCTAATTTTTGAACGCTTCTATCAAGTCAACACCAAACCCGGCCAACGGTTGGGTTCCGGTATCGGATTAGCGCTTGTCCATTCTCTCGTTCGGCTGCATCATGGAGGAATTATCCTCAGCAGTAAAATGAATGAAGGTACGGAAATGATTGTTGCTTTGCCCTTAGACGACGGATATTTGAGAAAAAACGAAAAAGTAGATGAAAGCTCGTTTGAATTAGGCGTATATCTTTCGGATTATGCGTTAGAATATGAACAATTGGAATGGGATAACCGGACGGAAGAAGCGATGGAAAATAAACCTACCCTTTTGCTGGTGGACGATAATCAGGAAATTTTGATGATTTTGCGCGAACATTTTAAGAACAATTATAACACGATTTTAGCGTTCGACGGCGAAGAAGCGTTCCAAAAGTGCAATACTCAGTTTCCCGATTTGGTCATTTCCGATGTGATGATGCCGAAAATGAATGGTATTGAACTCTGCGCCAATCTGAAAAAACATCTGCGAACTTGTTTTATCCCGGTCATTTTGCTGTCGGCTAAATCGCTTGTCGAACATCAGATAGAAGGTGTTGAAAGCGGCGCCGACGCCTATATTCCCAAACCATTCGATATCCGGCTTCTGAAAGCCACCGTGCAAAATTTGCTGACACGCTCCGGACAACTGAAAGATTTTAATCCGGCAAAAGCCATTATCAACCGGCGAAAAGAAATTTTAGACGAAAAACGACAGGCCTTTTTCCTCCAGTTAACCGGTTTAGTGGAAGCAAACATGAATAATCCCCATTTTTCCATCGATCATCTTTGCCTCGAATTAGGCATGAACCGGTCGAAACTGTACAGTACCATCAAGGAAATCACCGGAATGACATTGGGACATTACATCCTCCAATTACGCTTGGACAAAGCCGGCGAACTTTTGAAAACAACCGATATAACGGTAACCGAAACCTGCTACCGCGTGGGTATCGACAGCCCTTCTTATTTCAGTAAAGCGTTCAAAGCGCAATTCGGCGTTTCGCCGATAGAGTTTGCCAAAACGGAAAATGTTTCTTAATCGGCAAATTTCAATCCTTGCAGTTTATCCCATGCGCCGCGCGTAAAATCGGGGATTTCAACCGGAGCGCCGTTGTTGCGGGCGGAGATTTCGGATAATTCTACGATGCACGACCATTCGGCGGCGTCATACACATCCTCGTCCAAGGGCAAGCCGTTGCGCAGGCAATAAATCAGGCGGTAATCCATAATAAAATCCATTCCGCCGTGGGCGATGCTTCCCAATTCGGCCGCCGTTTTGCCGGCTTGTTTGTAGAACGGATGTTCATAAACGGCCAACAGCGAATCCATTTCCTGCTGGTTCAAGCGGGTGTGCGCATTCGGGTCGAGAGCAATCTGGCGAATCGGGTATTTTTGTGCAAAACCTTTGGTTCCGCTGATGGTATGCAAGCGGTTGTAGGGTCGCGGACTGGTTACATCGTGTTGAATCATAATCGTTTTACCCTTTTGCGTTTTGATGAGGGTCGTGTTCATATCGCCCAGCGCGTAAGGTTGAGCGGCTTCGGGAGAGTCTTTGCCGAA
>JAITAH010000218.1 GCA_031284225.1 Dysgonamonadaceae bacterium
ACAATCACCCGTTTAGTCGTTCCTCTGATGTTGAAACACAATCGGGGACACATTATCAACATCGGCTCCATCGCCGGCGATGCGGCTTACGCGGGCGGAAGCGTCTATTGCGCCACCAAGGCGGCCGTCAAAGCGCTGTCCGACGGTTTGCGCATCGATTTGGTTGATACGCCTTTGCGCGTTACCAATATCAAGCCGGGCATGGTCGAAACGCATTTTTCCATCACCCGTTACCGGGGCGATACAACGAAAGCGGACAATGTCTATCAAGGCCTGAAACCCCTTACCGGAACCGATATTGCCGAAATCATCCATTTTGCCGCCGCCGCACCCGAACACGTTCAGATAGCCGAAGTATTGGTAACGCCCGTCCATCAGGCGACGGGAACGATTGTTTATCGGAAGAATAATTGAAAAGCAAAAATAAAAATCACAGGAGGCAGAATCACAAATTATTCGTCTCTTATCCTAACAATTCCTGCACCTTAAACGCGCAACATAGCGGCCGGAGATATATTCAGCGCCATACAGAGCAACCGGGCAATTTTTAATGTCGGTTCCGAACGTCCTGTAATATAATCGTTAATACGGGAAGAACTTACGCCGATATTGTTAGCTAATTCCTTTTGAGTAATCCCTTTTTCTTCCAAAGACAGTGCGATCAGTTCGGATATCGTCGGTTTTTCGATAGGGAAATGTATCTTTTCGTACGCGATAACAATATCCGACATTAGGCCTAATTCCAATACCCTTTTATCATTGGAAGGAGTATTATCATCAACGGAAAGTAAAAGTTTTTCTACTCTCGCAAGTGCGAATTCATATTGTTCTTTTGTTATTTTGTCCATAATTCCCTATAATTTATATCGTTGAACAATTTATGTTATTATATTCTTCGTGAGTACCCACAAACCGGATAAAAACATATCCCATTGTAAATTTTATAACGACAACCAACCTGTATTTGTTACCCTTAATATTAAAAACATAGCGCTGATTACCGGTGCAGTCGGTAGCCGAAAAGTCAATCTTTATGTCCGACAGATTTTTCCACTCGGCTTCTAATGCAGCATGATACCAGCGTTCCAAGGCCACGCGCGAATCCTCACGCCCTTTAGTTTCGTAAAAATCTTTCAATTTTTTGTGTGAGACAATTCTCATTCGTTATTTATTTGATGCAAATATACGGAACGATTTTGAAAAATAAAATTTTCCACCCTAATAATTTTGAAAATCGGGATTCTTAAAAAACAATAAAGCCGGCCGACGTAATCTTTTTCCTCTATATCCTTTCAAATTCCAAGAAAAATCACGAAATTTGCGCCCTTAAATCAAGTAAACAATCATTCATTATGACAAAAAGCGCTTTGCAGATAGCCCGGGCGGCTTATCAGCCCAAGGTTCCGAAAACACTAACGGGTGTTGTGAAAATTCGGGAAGGACAGCCGACCCAATCGGTTTCCCATCAGGACGAAATCCGGAAACTCTTTCCGAACACCTACGGAATGCCGGTGGTCCAGTTTGAGGAAGCCAGCGAAAAAAAATCCTATCCACCGATGAATGTGGGAGTAATATTATCCGGCGGACAAGCGCCCGGTGGACACAATGTGATTGCCGGCCTGTTCGACGGCATCAAGGATATGAATCCCAATAGCCGTCTGTACGGCTTCATCTTAGGCCCCGGCGGCTTAATCGACCATCAATACATGGAACTGACAGCGGATATCATCGACGAATATCGCAATACCGGCGGTTTTGACATCATCGGATCGGGACGTACCAAACTGGAAACCCGGGAACAATTCGATAAGGGATTGGAAATTCTGAAAAAATTAGCTATCCGGGCGCTGGTAATTATCGGCGGCGACGATTCCAATACCAACGCTTGCGTATTGGCCGAATATTATGCGCAAATCGGCGCCGGCGTTCAGGTAATCGGTTGTCCGAAAACCATTGACGGCGACTTGAAAAACGAAATGATCGAAACTTCGTTCGGTTTCGACACAGCCTGTAAAGTCTATTCGGAAGTGATCGGAAACATTCAGCGCGACTGTAATTCGGCGCGTAAATACTGGCATTTCATCAAGTTAATGGGACGTTCGGCATCGCACATCGCTTTGGAATGTGCCCTTCAAGTGCAACCCAACCTCTGTATTATTTCGGAAGAAGTGGAAGCCAACAATCAATCGCTCGACGATATTATTCAATACATTGCCGATGGGGTAGCCCAACGGGCGGCTAACGGCAATAATTTCGGTACGATACTGATTCCCGAAGGACTTATCGAATTTATTCCGGCCTTCAAACGCCTGATTGATGAACTCAACGACTTTCTGGCCGAACACGATACGGAGTTTAAGATGATTAAGAAAAGCGAACAGTGCACCTACATCATCCGGAAACTCAGCAAAGAAAATGCGGATTTGTACGCCAGCCTACCGGAAAGCGTCGCCCGTCAGTTGACCTTAGACCGCGACCCGCACGGCAATGTGCAGGTATCTCTGATTGAAACGGAAAAATTACTGGCCGAAATGGTCGGCAAACGCCTGTCCGAAATGGCGGCCGAAGGAAAATACACCGGCAAATTTGCCACACAAGTCCACTTTTTCGGATACGAAGGTCGTTGTGCGGCGCCTTCCAACTACGACGCCGATTACTGTTATTCGTTAGGATACACCGCCGCCGGATTGATTAGCGAAGGCAAAACCGGTTACATGTCGTCCGTACGCAATACGACGGCGCCCGCATCCGAATGGATTGCCGGCGGCGTGCCCATCACCATGATGATGAACATGGAACGCCGCCACGGCGAAATGAAACCGGTGATCCAAAAAGCATTGGTACAATTAGACGGCGGCCCTTTCCGCGTCTTTGCCGGCCTGCGAGACGGATGGGCGGTTAACACCGATTATGTTTATCCCGGCCCCATCCAATATTTCGGGCCAACGGAAGTCTGCGACCAGCCTACGAAGACGCTGCAGATTGAGCAGAAAGAGAAATTGCGGAAATAAAATTTCCTCAATAACACCATGGCGGGCTTCGGTTCGCCATTTTTTATGCCGCTCCCAACAACGATTGTCCTACTTGCGAGCACGTAAACGCCCGCACAAAATAAACCGAAACCTCAAAAAGTTTTCCGAAATCCGATTCGGTACGAAAAAAAAAGCGAAACACTCGCTCAAAAACGATAAAAAAAATGCGCTAAAAAACAAAAACACCCTTTTTCAAGACAATTTTACCCGTACTTGCCATCGGAAACCGCTATTTTTGCGAGCAGTATAATATATAATATTTTTAAAAATGGTTAAACGAGTAATTTTGTTTTTGGGATTGTTTCTGACGGTAACCCTGACGTTTGGAACAGATATTCCCCGTCCCGAATATCCCCGCCCGCAATTTGAACGAACGGAATGGATAAACTTGAATGGAAAATGGAGTTTTGATTTCGATTTTTCCCAAAGCGGTATCGAACGTTCTTTATTTACCTCCGAAGGATTGGAAAAATCGATCATTGTACCTTTTTGTCCGGAAAGTCCGCTTTCGGGGGTGGACTATAAAGATTTCATCAATGCCGCGTGGTATCAACGTAAAATAACCGTTCCGAACGAATGGGATGGTAAGCGGATATTGCTTCACTTCGGCGGAGTGGATTACAAATCCACCTTATATATTAACGGGAAGCAGGTTTTTATCCATTACGGCGGCTCGTCCTCTTTTTCGGTGGACGTAAGCGATTACGTCAAAGCCGGATCGGAACACAATTTAGTGTTATATGTCGAAGACGACCTACGCTCCGGATGGCAAACCAGCGGCAAACAGTCGCACCGCCTCTATTCTTACAGTTGCCTTTATACCCGCGTAACCGGAATCTGGCAAACCGTTTTGATGGAAGCTGTCGCGAAAGGCGGTTTGAAAAGTTGCCGCATCACGCCCGATTTGGATAACAAACAATTTATTTTCGAACCGGTTTTTTACGATTTGGACGGGAATACTTCTTTCAAAGTACGTGTGCTGGATAACGGAAAAGAAGTGTTTTCGCAACAGTCGCCCGCGAGCAACAGCGCTTTCGTTTTCGCTCAATTGAAAAACATTAAAACCTGGTCGCCCGAATCCCCGTTCCTGTATGATATTGAATTTTCCGTATTAAATTCCGACGGACAAACGATCGATAAGGTAACATCCTACGGCGGCATGCGCAAAGTCGAACTTCGCGGAAAAACGTTTTACCTCAATAACAAACCCTATTATCAGCGGCTGGTACTCGATCAGGGCTATTACCCCGACGGACAGTGGACGGCGCCCGACGACGCTCAACTGAAAAAGGATATCGAATTGGGCAAAAAAGCCGGATTCAACGGCGCCCGGTTGCATCAAAAAGTGTTTGAGCAACGGTATTTTTATTGGGCAGACAGATTAGGTTATCTCACTTGGGGCGAATCGGCCAGTTGGGGCGTGAAATGGACCGACCCCGTCGCCGCCCGCAACATGATTACCGAATGGGAAGAATGTATTTACCGCGACTATAACGCGCCCTCGCTGGTGGCTTGGTCGCCCCTGAACGAAGTCTGGTTGGAAGAGGTGGACGGACAACGCGCACGCCTGACCAACGACCTGTATTTCACAACCAAACGGATGGACCGCACGCGCCCGGTAGCCAGCGCCAGCGGCGGCTATCATGCCGGATTTACCGATATTTATACGGAACACACTTACACCCAAAATCCGGTTGACCTTTACAAGCAACTTTATAGCGGCGAAGAAGGACATCCCCGTATTCGTCGTCCCGACAAAAGTGCGCCTTACAAGGGCGAAGCCTTTATGATTGACGAATTCGGCGGCATCCAATGGATAAAAGAAATGAAAGCTCCCGAAGTCAGCGACCAGAAAGCTTTTTGGGGATACGGCGCCCCGCCGAAAACGTTGGAAGAATTTTACTCCCGGCTGGAAGAACAGGTAAACGTGCTTCTCAGTTTGGATCACATTACCGGATTTTGCTACACGCAAATTGTAGATGTAGAACTCGAAAAAAACGGCATTTACACTTACGACCGCAGCGAAAAATTTGATATGGATCGTATCTATAAGATCTTTACCAAATCGCGCGAACAGGCCAAAGAAGAAGTAAAAAAAATGCTGGCGGAAAGAGATAACGAAAAAAAGGAGTGATTTCTTATTTATGCAAGTAAATAGAATTTACGAATTTAGTTAATAATTTATTGTTCAATTTTAAATTTTTTCAAATCATGAAAAAGTGTACATTTCTAATTTTGTTTGCTCTCCTGTCCATAGGAGGAGCAGTTGCACAACTCGTAGATGGTGCAGGTGGTACGTTAGTAAGTTTGCTGCCGGAAGGCGTAAAAGCGAGCATTGAGACTGACCAGAAGAAAACCAAGCCCAAAAACTTGGTTGTAGCCGGTGAAGAATCGAAAGGCTACCAAGCGTTTTTTGCGGCGTCAGACGCCACGCATGGCGAAGAATTGTGGGTAACCGACGGAACGCAGGCCGGTACGCATCTGGTCAAAGACATTCAACCGGGAACGGCCGGTTCGGACATTAACTGGTTGGCGCGTTTCAACGACAAAGTGGTTTTTGCCGCCAATGACGGAACCAACGGTTCGGAATTGTGGATATCGGACGGAACGGAAGCTGGAACTTATTTGGTGAAAGCCATTCACGAATGGGGCGATAATTCCAATCCGAATGCATTTACGCAAATCAACGAAACGCAATTTGTCTTCAGAGCGAAGAATATCGACAGCGAAACCTATGAATCGGGATCTGCCGCCGGCGCTCCGCAATATTGGTTGTGGATTAGCGACGGAACCGAAGCCGGAACACAATTGCTTTATGAATGCGACACGCGGTTGCCCGGTCAAGACACCGGCACTTACCATTATCATTGGATGCGGGTCGGACGGAAAGTATTCTTTAAAGCGGATTATAAAGATGGAATCACCAAAGGCGAAGAACTTTGGATTACCGACGGAACAACGGCCGGTACCCGGATGGTGAAAGACATCAATCTGGAAGTAATGAATCCGACGACGCCCAACGACGGAAAAACCCGCAATTCGGCCATCGACCAAATGGTTAATTTTTACAACGAAAAGTTGTTCTTTAAAGCCTGGACGCCGGAAGTAGGCAACGAACCTTGGGCCAGCGACGGAACCGAAGCGGGTACCTATATGATTGCCGATACAAACCCGACTAAAGGCGACAACGGAATCGGTAACGGAGGCAATATGACAGAGGTAGGCCAATTCCCTTACGACGGAAAAGTGTATGGCAGAGGATGGAAGAACGAAAACGGCACTTTCCAGTTGGGAGCGACTAATTTAGAGCCCGGTAATTTTACCATTTTGGGGGTTAATAACAGTCCGCTGGAGTCAGGAACAGAAGCTCGAATTAACGGTTGGCCCGATCCGGGCGTAACCTTCGACGGCGTTTATTTGTTTTGCGGACAATCAGGTACAAATCCGCAACTGAGTTACAACTTTGGAGGCGAACTGCATTATACCGACGGAACTAATGTGTATGTTCAGTCGGATTTTGAACCGGGAGCTTCACAAAGCAACTGGGTAAAAGAACTTACGGTAGCCAGCGGAAGCGCCTACTGGTGGAGCGATTCCGGCGAAGCAACCGGACACAGACAAAAATTGCTCCGGATCGACAGTAAAGAGTCCTCTCCTGTATTGGTAACCAGCTTTGATCCTAAAGCAGATGAAATCCATACATTGCGCAACTTGGGAGGCGACCTCCTTTTCGCCAGAGGATCTACTACCGACAATAAAGGCCTTTATAACTACAGCTACCGGAAACCCGGATACGATCCGACAAAAGACGCCGATGATCTGGATATCGAATATAGAACCCGCGACCAAATACCCAACGGTATTAAATCCGTACCGGCATCGGCCAAATTTACCATTTTCCCCAATCCGGCAACCGATAAATTTAGCTTCAATGTAGAAGGAAAAGTGATTGACGTGAAAATTTACGACCTCACCGGACGATTAGTGAAAACGGAATTACAGCCGGCCGGCAATTCGGTCAATGTAAGTTCGCTGCAGAAAGGTGTTTATCAAGTGTTGATTACAAGCGCTGAAACTACTTATAAGTCAAGTTTGATTATTAAATAAGTAGCCCGGTATCAAGATGTTTCACCGGCTGGTCTTCCGGTGAAACATCTTATTCTGTTTTTACAGACAAACTGTTTATGAATATTTATCATACACTTAAATAAAATACAGATGATTAAATACAAATTCTCCCGAATCACATTCGTTTTCATTGCCCTGCTTTACTCCCTGATTTCCTACGGGCAAAACACGATTTCCGTAACCGGAAGCGTATTGGACAATGAAAGTAGGGAACCGCTCATAGGGGTTTCTGTCATAGAAAAAGGAACCGTAAACGGTACGGCTACCGACCATGACGGGAAATTCTCTTTGAAAACAGCCGCTAACGCTACGCTGTCTTTCAGTTATTTGGGTTATTCCGCCAAGGAAGTAAACGTCGGCCGGGGAGGAGAAATCCTCGTGCTGATGGAAGAAAAAACCCATACTCTGGACGAATTTGTCGTTATCGGGTATGGCGTTCAGAAGAAAAGCGATCTCACCGGTTCCATCTCTTCCATTTCGGGTCGCGATGTGAATGATGTGCCTGTGGCCTCTGTTATACAGGCCTTGCAGGGGAAAGCAGCCGGCGTTACCGTTATCCAAAATACCGGCGCTCCCGGAAGTACGACCACGATTAAAGTCCGAGGTACCGGCACCGTCAACGACGCCGACCCGCTCTATGTGGTGGACGGGTTCATTGTGGATGGCATCGACCATCTCAATCCGAACGATATTGCCAATGTCGAAATCTTTAAGGACGCCGCTTCCAGCGCCATCTACGGCGCTCGCGGCGCCAACGGCATTGTGGCGATAACTACTAAAAGCGGCGAAAAAACCGGTACGAAAATCAGCTTCGACAGTTATGTGGGTTTTTCCACCCCATGGAAAACCATTCCTGTTCTGAACTTAGAGCAATATGCGTTGAAGCAGGACTACATCAACGGAACGTCGTTATACTCTGTTGACGGTCAATTGTATTATTCCAGAGATCCGGCTACGCAGGAACTCTACTATAACCAACGCATATTCAATGATCTCGACACCATCCGGCGCGGATCGCCCGCCAACTGGTGGGACGCCATCACGCAAACGGGCGTCCGGCAACAATACAACCTCTCGGTTTCCGGAGGAAATGAAAAAAACCGGTATTTAGTCAGCGGAAGTTACTACGATGATAAAGGTATTGTCAATACTTCGGCCTATAACCGTTTCAACACGCGCGTAAACCTGAACAGCGAACTGGCCAAGTGGCTGCAATTCGTAGCCAACATGTCGTATGCTTGGGAAGACCGGAAGAGTGTTCCCGAAGGTCAAAACAGCGTTTTGAAGCGCGCTTTGTACCAAAATCCCATGGTGTTTACCTACAACGAAAGAGGGTATTGGAGAGAAAGTCATCCGCTGGCGGTTTTAGACCGCAATCATAACAACACGGAACGGCACCGGCTGGACGTGAATATGAGCCTGAACGCCCAAATAGGCAAACTCCTGAATTATCAATTCAAATTATCCGATTATATTATTCCGGAAACGGCGTCCCGGTTTACCGAAGTAAACAAGTTGGATGAAGATTTTGCGATGACCGACCTCAGTACGGTGTACCAACGCCGGAATCTGACCAATAAATGGGAAATGAATAACCTGCTCACCTTTGCTTGGAAGAACGACAAGCAAGACCTTACCGTACTGGCCGGCCAAACGGTGGAAGGTTACCGGAACAGTTTTCAGGAATCCACCAAAAAAGGTACCGCCAGCAACGAGTCCGAATTGTGGTACTTGACCAGCGGCTATACCGGAGACAAAACCTACGGCTATAACCGGGAATGGACGGCCATGGGATTTGTGGGTCGAATCAATTACAATCTACTCGACCGGTATTTGTTTCAGGCGAATTTCCGCGCCGACGCTTCGTCGGTTTTTTCCAAGAAAAATCGCTGGGGATATTTTCCTTCGCTTTCTTTCGGGTGGAAATTTATTTCCGAGCCTTTTATGCAGAACCAACAGTTGATTTCTTTTGGTAAGCTTCGCGTAGGATGGGGACAGTTGGGCAACAACCGGATTGACGAAATGGCGCGTTATACGCTTCTGAATACGCAATACAATTACCCGTTCGGCGCCAGTCATATTTTGTATTCCGGTATTACCGCCACTTCCATCGGCAATCCGGACATCCGCTGGGAAAAGACGGAAACGGCCAATATCGGCCTCGATCTGGGCTTTTTCAGAAACAGTCTCGATTTCGGTGTGGAAGTATTCAACCGGCTGACTACCGACATGCTGTTGCGCGTTCCCGTACCCATCTCCGCCGGGCTGAACGATGCTCCGATGGTCAATGCCGGATCGGTTCGCAACCAAGGGATCGAATTCAGTTTCAATTATAAAAACAAAATCAACCGGTTCAGGTACGAATTGGGATTCAATGTCAGCTACCTCAAAAATGAAGTGGTTAGTTTGGGAACCGGTAACGAACCGGT
>JAITAH010000238.1 GCA_031284225.1 Dysgonamonadaceae bacterium
TGAATGTTGCCCGCCAAACGCAGGTTATCATTCAGTTGCAACCCAAAGGTCAGGACATAGACGAGGTGGTAGTCATCGGTTACGGCACGGTGAAGAAACGGGATTTGACGGGAGCCGTAGTTTCTATTAAAAACGAGGATATATCAATTACTCCGACAAACAATGTCATGGAAGCGCTTCAAGGAAAAATATCCGGTATGGATATCGTAAAAACCAGTGGACAAATAGGAAGCAACGTGAGCCTTCTGTTGCGTGGAAATCGGTCAATTTATGGTAGCAACGCTCCTTTATTTATTATCGATGGCATACCTGGAGAATATTCTCAGGTCAATCCTTCGGATGTGGAAAGCGTTGATGTGTTAAAAGACGCCTCCTCGACTGCTATTTATGGCTCGGCCGGAGCGAATGGAGTTGTAATGATTACTACCAAAAGAGGGAAAGGGGAAAAAGCTACCGTTCATTTGGATGCCTATTATGGTTTTAGCGGAAAGCCGATGTTTTTCCATGGCATGACCGGTAATGAATGGACGAATTATCAGCGGGAAGCCTATAAATATCTAAATGGACAGTATCCGGCGGACATGTCGGCCATATTAACCAATACTAATAAATTAGCCTATTACAATCAGGATCAATGGGTGGATTGGGTGGATGAAGCATCAGGTCATACAGCGATCAATCAAAAATACAACTTATCGGTAACCGGCGGAAATGCCAAAACAAAGATTTTCACTTCGTTATCATACAATGATCAGACGGGATTGTTACGTAATGAACAGTTAAAACGTTACGCACTTCAGCTCAACATTGATCAGGAAATTTTTTCGTGGGCAAAAATAGGGGCCACTTCGCAATTAAACCGTTCCAATCGCGACACAGGAGTAAAAAACACTTTCACCAAAGCTCTGTCTGCTTTTCCTTTAGGAGAAGCTTACAATGCTTCGGACGATATTATATACGAATTTGCCCCCAATGAATATACTCCTTTGGGAGATTTCATCAAAAATCAATTTGTAAACAATAATAAAAATATTTACGGCAATGCAAATGCTTTTCTTGAAATCACGCCATGGAAAAGTATTAGCTTGAAGAGTATTATAGGAACCGCCATCACAAGTTCCCGTCAGGGACAATATTGGGGAAAGGAAGCTAATGCCCTTCGTCCGACTTATGCCGGTTCGCCTCATGCCGAAATAACAAATCAGTACGGTTTCCGTTACACATGGGATAATATTTTAACGTATAACCGAACATTTTATCAAGAACACCAGGTAGGCGCTACGTTCGTTTCTACTTGGACATTCAATCAAAGTGAAAACAATAAAGCGGCGGGTAGCGGACAAAATCTCGACTCATGGTCTTTTTATCGATTGGCAGGAGCAACTTCCGCCCGCGTTGAATCGGATTTCACTCAATACCAGAAAATGGGTTATGCCGTCCGCTTCAACTATGCCTACCAAGGCAAATATTTATTGACATTTTCCAACCGCTGGGATGGCGTATCGTGGTTATCTGAAGGACATAAATGGGATGTTTTCCCGGCAGGCGCTTTGGCTTGGCGTATTTCTGATGAAAACTTCATGGAAAATACACGTACATGGATGAATAATCTGAAACTCAGAATCGGGTATGGAGTAACCGGAAATTCCGGAGGAATAGCGCCTTATAGTACTTCTACCAATGCATACGCCTATTCGTCGGCCGGTATTAGCATCGATGGAAAAATTGTACCTTTTACGCAATACACAGGAACATATGGGAATCCGAGTTTAGGATGGGAAAAATCCTATAACACCAATATAGGTCTTGACGTATCGTTTTTGAACAGTCGGATCAATACATCAATCGAATGGTTCAATACACAAACCAAAGGCTTGTTGTTCAAACGCACAATGCCCATTACAAGCGGAATAACCGGTTGGGGCGCTCCTCTGTCGAGTTGGGAAAATATTGCAGCCACCAGCAATCACGGCATTGAAATGAGTATCAATACAAGGAATATCCAAACAAAGAATTTTAAATGGAACACCGATTTTACATTCACATATACGAAGGAACAAATCGTATCGTTGCCCAGTGGAGATATTCTTGCCGAAAGCCTTTTCGAAGGTTATCCTATTCAGTCGATGTACAGTTATAAATACCTCGGTATTTGGGGAACCGATACTCCTGCCGAAACGCTTACCGCCTACGGTGTAAAACCGGGATGGATAAAAATAGAAACAATTCCACAAGAAAAATCCGACAGTAGCAGCGATAACGGCGTTCACAAATACAGTGATAAAGACCGTCAAATATTGGGACACAATACTCCCGACTTCATCGTCGGACTTAATAATTCGTTTTCCTATAAAAATTTTGACTTTACGCTATTCTTGATGGCCCGTTACGGACAAACGATTCAGAGCAGTTTACTTGGGTGGTATAATGCAAAAACAGGCGATTCGAACAACCAGATATCCGGTATTAATTATTGGACGGAAACGAATCAAAACGCCTATTTTCCTGTTCCGGGAAGCGGTAACGAACAAGTAACGGTGATGCCGGCTTTAATTTACAGGGACGGCTCGTTTATCAAACTAAAAAATATGACATTGGGGTATCAAATTCCTCAAAGAATATCTCGGATAGCGAACATAGAAAAACTGCGCATTTATGCAACAGCTTATAATCCGTATGTTTTTGTGAAGGATAAACAGTTGCAAGGGACTGATCCGGAAAATAACGGGTCAGATAACTTTCCTTTATACAAACAATTTGTATTCGGAATCAATATCACATTTTAATTCAATAATCAGATAAAATAGTCATTATGAAAAAAATATATAATCTAATAATAATTACGCTCGTTTTTGTTTCGAGTCTGGGATTCCATTCTTGTTCTTTGGAAGAAAACAATCCCGGTGGATTTACAATGAATATAACCGCTTCTACTATCGACGGTTATCAATCATTAATTAATCAATGTTATTTTGCTTTGGAACGTTATTTTTACGGTTCTGACAGTTGGGCTTTTCTGACAGAAGGAGATACCGATTTATGGACCTACCAGGCTAATAAATCTAACACTTACACTCAGTGGTTTTGGTTTTTTGCCGGAGCCGCCCCTAATACAACTTATACAAACAATTGGTGGAATGGCACATACGATGGTATAGGATCTTGTAATATGGCTATTTCGCTGTCACATTTACCGCCTTATAAAACGGAAGAAGAGAGAAACAAAGTGTTGGCGGAAGCGCATTTTCTCAGAGCAATCTATTATTTTAATGCAGTAGAACAATTCGGCGGTATTACAATGATTACCGAACCGCCGTCAAAAATTGATTTTCATCCGGAACGGACAGATCCTTTGACTATTTATATGGAAATCATTTTTCCGGATTTAGAATTTGCTTTGCAATGGTTGCCGGTAGGCGACGACAATACAACTACCCGTCCAACCAAGAAAGCGGCTTTGGGATTTTTGGCAAAAACATATTTGCAGGCAATTCAATACGATGAAAACAACCGCAACCAATACGCTTCCAAGTCGCTCGAATATGCAAAAATGTTGATACAAGATGCAGAAGCAGGAGGCGCAACCTATAATGCTCATTTGTACGCACAGTATAACGATGTATTTAAAGAAGCTAACAATTGGACCAATAAAGAAGCTTTATGGAAACATCGTTGGTATGTGGGTAGCGACGGCCACGGTTCCAGCAACGGAAATTACCGCACGAATCGGAATGTCGAATATTTTTATTGTAAATATGACAATTTCGGCGCTTGTGTCGATAATCAAGAAAACCGTATAAAATGGGGTGGAAATCAACCCGGAATTTTTATGCCTACACAACATTTGTTAAGCCTTTTCGTACAGGACGACGGAACGTTGGATCCTCGCTTCCATGAATCTTTTCAAACTGAATGGAAAGTCAATATTGCTTATACATGGGACCAAGGAACCGTTAACAAATACGATAAAAACGCTTCTGTTTTATCTAAAAAATTAGCGGTCGGAGACAGGGCAATTAAATTTATTATGCCTCAAGAAGCCGACTATGTATCCGAGTCGGCAGCAAAACATTCATTGCCTTATCTCGTAGTCGATTATCAAGACGTTTACAACGATGCGCAGAAAAACATCAACATGAAGTATGCTTATAAAAATCCAAGCGCCGGATATGCTGCCGATGGCTCTTCGGAAAATCTGTTCAATTATTTTTATCCCTCGCTAACCAAACACAACAGCAGCAACTACTATGTTGTCAATGCCGGATCACGACGTAACGGTAACTTAAACGCTATTTTTATGATGCGCATGGCCGAAGTTTATCTTATTGCTGCAGAAGCTGATATTTATGTAAATAACGGATCGACCGCTTTGTCCTATATTAATAAAATACGCGATAGAGCCGGAGCAAAACGATTGACAATTGTCCCGACAATCCAAACCATATTAGATGAACGGGGACGGGAATTATGCGGCGAAGATTGCCGTTTCTACGATTTGAAACGTACCGACATGTTCAAAAATGATACTTACTTGAAAACGGTACATCCCGATTTGGCTGCTTTCTTTAAGCCGGAATACGCCTTGCGTCCTATTTCAACTACGTTCACAGCTACGTTAGAAAGTGGAGGAAATTATTATCAAAATCCAGGTTATTAAAATGAAAACAACTTTTTTTTATTTATTAATTATTGGGATATTCATTTCCATATATGCAGCCTATGGACAACCAATCCCCGCCTTCCCCGGCGCCGAAGGTTGGGGCGCCAACACCCCCGGCGGACGCAACGGAACTGTGCTGGAAGTTACCAATCTCAACGACAACGGGCCCGGCAGCTTGCGCGAAGCCATTGAAAATCCCCATCCGCGAATCATTATCTTCAAGGTGTCGGGTACGATCGAATTGCAGTCCATGCTGGAAATTACAGCGCCTTTCCTCACCCTTGCCGGACAAACCGCGCCGGGCGATGGTATCTGCCTGAAAAATTTCCCGCTGCACATCGTAAATACCCACGACATTGTCGTCCGCTTCCTGCGAATACGGCCGGGAATTGCTTCCGGACTGAAAGGGTCGGAACTGGACGGCATCGAAGTCCGGAACGCGTCGAACGTGATGATCGATCACTGTACCGTCAACTGGACCAATGATGAAGCCGTAAATAACTGGCACAAAAGCAGCTTTGTTACCATTCAATGGTGTATCATAGCGGAACCGCTCCATCAATCTGTTCACGAAAAAGGCGCCCACGGTTACGGCGCTTCCATCGGCGGATACAAAGCATCGTTCCACCATAATGTTCTGTCCTGCGCCGTAGCCCGCAACGCCAGTATTGCCGGAAACAATCAGAATCCAACCGTGATGCTCGATGTCCGCAACTGCGTTATAGCGAATTGGCAGCACCGGTCCTGCGATGGAAAACCGTTGTCAATCAACTTAGTCAATAATTATTACAAGCCCGGTCCCGCTACGCTGGATGAGGTCAAACACCGCATCGCCCGGATCGACAATGCCGAAAACATGGGCTTTACCGGACTGTGGTACATCGCCGGCAATTATGTGGAAGGCTCCCCCACCCTCTTTGCCGATAACTGGAACGGTGGCGTCGATTTTGAACGGGGCGCCTCCGAAGCGCGCAACCGCCGATCGACACCTTTCGAATTCGCCCCCGTAACAACACAATCTGCCCAAGAGGCTTACGAAGCGGTTTTGCAATACGCCGGCGTCATCGCACCGGGAAGAGATGCGCACGAGAAGCGCATCATCGAGCAGATCCGCAGCAACCGCTTTCCGTTCGGCAATCGCGGCATCATCGACTCGGTTGAACAGGTGGGCGGATGGCCGGCGCTTAAATCGACGCCCGCCCCCACAGATTCCGACAAAGACGGTATGCCGGATGCTTGGGAAAATGCCCACGGATTGAAACCCAACAACGCTTCGGACGCCAATCAAACAGCCCCGAACGGTTATACGAATATTGAGAATTATATTAATTCGTTGATTGAGTGTGATTAAAAGCGTCCAATCGAAAATCTTCCCACTCACGCACCGGAAAGCATGACAACATGCCTTTCAGTATCAATTTTGCCCATTATAGAGCATTCATGTCAATAGAAATGGGCGGCATTTATTCGTGCCGGTACAATTCCCATCCGAGGTAACTGTCGATGGCTTCCTGCAAGACGTCAGCCACATTGGTGCGGCACATGGCCACATGATGCTCAAAACCGTTCTTACACATGTATTTCATCAATTTTTGCAGATGATCGACTTGGGTTACGGCAATGCAGCCATCCATCCCATACGGATCGTTCGTAATCTGCCCCTGCCCCAAATAGGATTTAATGACGCCGTAATTATCGTCGGTCGAAATGCGGAAGAACGTGAACGGGCCTTCGGTTACCTTGCCTTTTACGGCGCCGAAAGTGTTGATTTTCCCCAGCGTACGCCCCAGCACGCCCAGCGTTCCGAGTTCCAACTCGTTGCGGACAAAACTTTTCGGGAAATTGCCGCAATGCGTACAAACACATTTGTTCCGATCTTCGGCAAAATTATTGTTCCAGTCGAGCAAAGCCGAAGGCTGTCCTGAAGCCAGCGTCAGGGCGTACATCGAAACGGCGCCGGCAATATCCACTTCGCAGGCGCTCGGCAGCAGGCGTTCGCTCAGCATGCTCATGGTAACGCAGGCGGCGCAGCCGTAATTTTGTTCGAGCGAATCCCAGCACTGGATAGCGGTTGCATCGACTTCGTTTTCGGCGATCCAGTTTTCCACCGCCCATCCGAACTTGGCTTGAAGCAGCAGTTTGGCTTCGTAGCCGCCGGGAATACGGGCATAGGCGCGGATGCTTTCTATTTTGGTTTTCACTTCGGAAGCGTGGTCGTCGATTTTCCGGGCGGCGCCCAAAATTTCCGACAAATCGACCGGAATCACCGTAATGCCGGTGGCCTGTAAAATTTTCTCGCTGGCGCGAACCGTTTGAAAACCGGCGGGACGAGCGCCGATAGCGCCGATACGGGCATGCCGCAAACCGTTAACCGTTCGGCAGACAGCGGCGAAACGGTTCAAATCTTCAATCAACAACCCGCTGTGAATCGAATAGGTATGCAAAGCGGTATCGGTAAACGGAATCCCGTATTGATACAAGTTGTTGCACACCGACAGTTTGCCGCAAAACGCATCGCGACGGCTGTCCAAATCCACTTTATCGTTTTCGTCGTCGCACGCCTGCACCAGCACCGGGACATTCAGTTCGGAAAGGCTGATCGCATTGATAATACCGATTTCAAACCCGAAATTGGGCAGCGAAACAAGGATGCCGTCGATCCGGTCGCGGTGGGCGCGGAAAAGTTTCGCACATTTGATACCGTCCTCGCGCGTTTCGATGCTGCCTTGCGTGGGCGTATCCGCTTCATCCAGAATTACGTAATCGTATCCCTGTTCCGTTAGCACTTTTAATAACGTAGCGCGCACCTCTCCGGCCAGCGCCGAATTAAAATAGCTGCGCGTTCCGATAATCAATCCGAAAGTCAATCTCTTTTTGTAAGCCATAATTTTATTATTTATTGGTTGATTATTTATTCATTGTTACTTCATCAACGTGCGTTGCACGGCCATTTTCCATCCCCCGTACCAAGAAGCAATTTGCGCGGGCGTCGATGCCGGCAGGATGGTTTCATCGTTTTTCCGCCAACGGGCGAGGGTTTCGAGCGAATCCCATTTTTTCAGCGCCAGACCGTTCATCATTACCGCGCCCAAGGCAGAAGCTTCTTCCACCGAACTGCGGTTCACCGGTGTTTGCAGCATATCCGCCTGAAATTGCATAAGGAAACGGTTCTTCACCGGACCGCCATCCACCCGCAAGGCCTTCAAAGCGATCCCCGAAGCCACCATCAAATCCATCAAATCCTTGACTTGATAGGCAATCGATTCCAATGCCGCGCGGACAATATGCGCTCGGACAGTTCCCCGGCTCATTCCGCAGAGCAAAGCTTTGGCTTCGGAGTCCCACCAAGGCGCTCCCAATCCGGCAAAAGCCGGAACAAGATACACGCCGCCATTGTCGCACACCGAGAGCGCCAAACCTTCGGAGGCTTCCGCCGATGCAATCAACCCGATTTCGTCCACCAGCCATTGAATGGTGGCGCCGGTGCAATGGATATTCCCCTCAAAGGCATACCAAGTCTTCCCCAGCACCGAAAAACCGACGGAAGTAACCAAGCCTTCAGGTGCAGGCAACGCCTTTTCCCCGATATTCACCATGATGGATGAACCGGTGCCGTAAGTTGCCTTCCCCATCCCGGATTCAAAGCAACACTGACCGGCCAGCGCACCGTGCGAATCGCCCATTACCCCGGCAATCGGGATTTCAGGGAGTAAGCCGCCCACGGTGGTGGCGCCGAAAACGGCGTCGCAAGGCCGCACCTGCGGCAACATCGAACGGTTGACGGAAAATAATGCCAGCAATTCATCGTCCCAATCCAAAGTATGTATGTTGAAAAGAAGCGTGCGGGATGCGTTGGTGTAATCGGTCGCGTGGACTTTGCCGCCGGTCAAACGCCAAATCAGCCACGAATCTACGGTACCAATGAGCAGGTTGTCGTTTTCGGCACACGCGGCGGCTTCTTCTACATGGTCTAAAATCCATTTCACGCCGCTGGCGGAAAAATACGGATTGATAATCAGTCCGGTTCTTTCCCGGATGAGCGCCGTTTTACCCTGTGCAATCAGTTGCTCGCAATACGCCGCACCGCGATTGCATTGCCAAACCACCGCATTGTAAACGGACTTGCCGGTGGTTTTGTTCCAAGCGACCACGGTTTCCCGTTGATTGGTCAGCGCCAGCGATTCGATTTCAGAAACATCGACTCCGCTTTGTTCCACTAACTGACGAACGGCTAAAAAGGTGTTTTGCACGATTTCTTCCGGGTTATGTTCCACCCATCCCGGTTGAGGGTAATATTGCCGGTGTTCTACCGACGTGCGATGCGCCAATTGTGCGCCGGCAGCAAACAGCATTGCCTTGGTGGCGGATGTACTCTGGTCGATAGCGATTGTGTATTTCATGCTAATTCATTTTAGACCGATAAGGTTTCAGGACTTATCCGGCACATTCTTCTTTAAAAATTGAATCGCCGATTGATAAATACCGTCGCTATCCAAACCGTAACGACGGAAAATTTCCAAGGCCGTACCGTTGACAGCGTTCTCGTCGGGAATCCCGATAATTTTAAGCAACGCCGGACAAGTTTGCGAAACTACTTCCGCCACCGAAGCGCCCAAACCGCCGAAAATGCTGTGTTCTTCCACCGTAATAATTTTTCCGGTTTTGCGGGCTGCATCTTCCACCGCTTCCCGGTCGAAGGGTTTCAAGGTGTGCATGTCGATTACCCGAACGCGGATACCTTCGTGTTGCAGGCGTTTTCCGGCCATCCAGCAGTGATAAACGGTTTCGCCCGTTCCGATCAGGGTGAGGTCGTCGCCATCCTGTAATATCCGGGCTTTCCCGATTTGAAAATCCGGGGAAATCGTATCATAAATATTCGGCACGGCATTTCTGCCGACACGGATATAGACCGGATAAGGATAATCAATCAAGGCGTTAACCAATTCCCGCGTTTGGTAAATATCCGACGGCAATACAATGTGCATGCCGGGAAACGTTCGCAACACGGCAATATCGTGCAAACTGTGGTGGGTAGCCCCCAGAGCGCCGTAACTGACGCCGCCGCTCACACCCAGTATTTTAACGGGATTGGCGGAATAGGCCACATCTACCTTGACTTGTTCGAGGCTGCGGGCGACATAAAAACAGGCCGGACCGCAGACAAAGACTTTTTTCCCGACCGAGGCCAGTCCGGCGCCGACGCCCACGGCATTCTGCTCGGCGATACCGACTTCCACAAACTGTTGGGGTAGTTCGCGGGCGAAACTATCCAGCGTAACCGAACCGCGGGCGTCGCTGGTAACGACGACAATGTCGCGATCGGCTTTCGCCCGTTCCAACAATGTATCGGTGAACATTTTCCGGCAGGGAACGGTATTTTTTTCTGTTGTATTCATGCGTTTTTTGTGATTTGTGCGATGCGCCCGTCAATTTCGCGCATCGCTTGTTGGTATTGTTCTTCGGTGGGAACGCCGTGATGCCATTTGGCAACATTTTCCATATAAGAAATCCCGTTTCCTTTTACGGTATGGGCAATTAATAATTTGGGCTTTCTATTGGCGAAATTCATTGCTCGAAAAACCGTTACTAACGCTTCGACGTCGTTTCCGGCGGCTTCAAAGACTTCCCAGCCGAAGGCTTCCCACCGTTGGCGCAAGGGTTCGAGCGACATTACCTCTTCTGTTTTTCCGCTAATTTGCAATTGGTTGCGGTCGATAATGGCTATCAGATTATCCAATTGATAATGAGCGGCGGACATGGCGGCTTCGTAAATGGAACCTTCCCCCTGTTCGCCGTCGCCCATCAATACGAACGTTTTGGCGGATGCGCCATCCATCTTATGAGCGATGGACATGCCGACTCCTACCGATAAGCCATGCCCCAGAGCGCCGCTGTTCAATTCGATTCCCGGAACTTTTTTGGTGGGATGTCCCGCCAGAGGAGAAAGATATTGCCCGTAAGAATCCACCTCTTTTCGAGATAAAAAGCCGCGGGCTTCCAAGGTAGCGTATAAGGCTTCGACACTGTGTCCTTTGCTCAAAATAAACCGGTCGCGGCCGGCCATGTCCGGATGCGCCGGATCGATATTCAGAACGGCAAAGAACAGAACGGTTTGAAGTTCGATAGAAGAAAGCGAGCCGCCTGTATGTCCGGCTTTGGCGGCGTAAATGATTTCAATCACCCGTTTGCGGATATTTTCGG
>JAITAH010000288.1 GCA_031284225.1 Dysgonamonadaceae bacterium
GGAAAAAGTAGCCGACTATTTATTACTCTTAAAACAAAAAAATATACCCGTCATCTGGCGACCCTTGCACGAAGCCGCCGGAGGATGGTTTTGGTGGGGTGCGAAAGGCGCTCAGCCGTGCAAAGAACTCTGGATAATTATGTTTAATTTTTTTCAGGAAAAAGGATTGAATAATCTGATTTGGGTCTGGACAGCCGAACCCAACGACAATGGATGGTATCCCGGCGATGAATATGTGGATATCATCGGACGGGATATATACAATAAAACCGGTGCAAACGGAATGTTAGGCGAATATAACGCATTAAAAGTCCGTTTTCCGGGTAAAATAATCGCCCTTAGCGAATGTGGAAACGTAGCCGGAATCACCGAACAGTGGAACGCAGGCGCTACATGGTCGTGGTTTATGGCGTGGTACGATTACGAACGGACGAATAATCTTTCCGGAGAAGCGTTCAATAGCGAAACGCATCAACACACAAACGCCACCTATTGGAAAAACGCTTTTGCCAACGAAAAAGTAATTTCACGCGGCGAAATGCCAAGTCTAAAATGAATAAAATTATGAATAACACAAAAACATTTTTCTTTTTTCTTCTAACGCTTTGTTTCTTTTCCTGTAATCCGAAACAAACAGAAGAACCTGTTACGGCCGTTCGTCCGTTGGTAGATAAAAATGCAACTCCGGAAACCGTAGCTTTATACAATAAATTGGATTCTCTGCTTCAGGTCGGGATTATGTTGGGGCATCAGGACGATTTGGCTTACGGACACAATTGGTATAACGAACAGGGTTGCTCGGATGTTTACGATGTAACAGGGAAATATCCCGCCGTTGTGGGCTGGGAAATCGGCCATATCGAATTGGGAGCCGAATACAATCTGGATTCTGTCTATTTCGATAATATGAAACGGTATATCCGTGAAGCAAATAATCTGGGAGCAATTAATACCATTAGCTGGCATGGCGATAACATTGTAACCGGCGGAACAGCTTGGGATTGCGCTCAAGATAATGTGGTAAAATCTATTCTTCCTGAGGGAGAAAACCACGAAAAATACTTGACATGGTTGGATAAAGTGGCCGGTTTTCTTTTGGATTTGAAAGACGACGAAGGAAAATTGATACCGGTCATGTTTCGTATGTATCACGAACAGACCGGCGCTTGGTTCTGGTGGGGAAGCCGTCAGACTACTTCTGAAGAATACATCCGATTGTGGATTATGACGGTGAAATATCTCCGCGACACTCGTAATGTTCACAACGTTCTTTATACCATTTCGCCGGCCGCCGTTGAAACCGGAGAACAATACCTTGAACGCTATCCGGGAGATGATTATGTAGATATTGTAGGTTTCGATTGCTATGCAAACGGAGAAAATGAAGAACAAGACCCTGAAAAAACAAATCTGCAAATCGAAGGATACAAAAAAACTTTAGCGAATAACTTGGATATTGTAACCGCTTATGCGGAAAAAGCCGGTAAAATTCCCGCTATTACCGAAACAGGAATGGAAAGAATCCCGAATCCTGCGTATTTTACCGATGCCGTTTATAATACAATCAAAAACTATAAAGTGTCCTACATTTTGTTTTGGAGAAATGCATACGACAGGCCGACGCATTATTATATCCCTTTTTCGGGAAGCAATGGAGAAGCCGATTTTCAAGCATTTGTAGCCGAACCGAAAATACTGACAGCGTCAGATATTAAATAAATAAACATGAAATCTCCATCCACTCATAATTCATAATTCATAATTCATAACTTACTTACGTATGAAATCATACAAACAAAGAGTAACCCAATTGTTTGAAGAACAGGAAAAATTATTATCCCTGAAAAACGAACCCAAAGAAGGAGGCAACGGCATTTTTCAACGGTATAAAAATCCGGTACTGACAGCCGCTCACACGCCATTGATTTGGAGATACGATTTCGATCCGGATACCAATCCTGCTTTACTGGAACGTATCGGAATGAATGGCGCTTTCAATTCGGGCGCAATAAAATGGGGCGGCAAATACGTACTGATTGTACGGGTAGAGGGGAACGACCGGAAATCGTTTTTCGCTGTTGCCGAAAGTCCTAACGGCATTGACAGTTTCCGTTTTTGGGATTATCCCATTTCCTTGCCGGATGTAGAAGATCCTGAAACCAATGTATATGATATGCGTCTGACAAAACATGAAGATGGTTGGGTGTACGGTTTGTTTTGTGCAGAAAGAAAAGACCCCTGCGCGGCTTCCGGTGATTTATCTTCCGCGACAGCTTCCTGTGGAATTGTCCGGACAAAAGACCTGCTGACGTGGGAACGGCTTCCCGACCTGAAATCAAAATCGCAACAACGGAATGTTGTGCTTCATCCCGAATTTGTGAATGGAAAATACGCACTTTACACTCGCCCTCAAGACGGTTTTATAGATGCCGGTTCCGGCGGCGGGATAGGTTGGGCGCTGATTGACGATATAACAAATGCGGAAGTAAAAGGCGAAAAAATCATTAATATTCGTCAATACCATACCATAAAAGAAGTAAAAAACGGCGAAGGCCCTCACCCCATCAAAACGGATAAAGGATGGTTGCATCTCGCTCACGGCGTTCGAGGCTGTGCCGCCGGACTTCGTTATGTGCTTTATCTGTATATGACC
>JAITAH010000357.1 GCA_031284225.1 Dysgonamonadaceae bacterium
TTTGGCGGTTTACAGAATTTAATCTATCTTTGCGTCCGCAAAAAGGCCCCGTAGTTTAGTGAATAGAACGTCAGATTCCGGTTCTGAAGGTCACAGGTTTGAGTCCTGTCGGGGTCACTAAATTCCTCCACTTTTTTATTCTTGAAAAATATGAGAAACGCAAAAGTATTTTTATTAAGCAGTATGATTGTTTTAGGCGCTTGCCAATCCAAAACAAAATTAGTCTATCCCGTAGCGGAAAAAGACGACACAGTAGATAACTATTTCGGAACGGAAGTCGCCGATCCCTATCGCTGGCTCGAAAACGACACTTCGCAGGCTACCGCCGCATGGGTCGAAGCCGAAAATCAGGTAACTAACAACTATTTGGCGGCAATCCCTTTCCGCGAACAATTGAAACAGCGGTTAACGGATTTGGTGAACTACGAACGTATCGGTATTCCTCAAAAAAAGAATGGGAAATATTATTTCTTTAAAAACGACGGCCTTCAGAATCAAAACGTTTTATATGTAAAAGATGCTTTGGATGGCGAAGCGACCGTCTTATTAGATCCCAACACTTTGTCGGACGATGGCACGGTGGCGTTAACGGGCATCAATCTATCTAACAACGGAAAATATATGGCTTACAGCATTTCGCGCAGCGGTTCGGACTGGCGGGAAATCTATGTCATCGACCTTGCCACCGGAAAATTACTCGACGACCACATCCTGTGGGCAAAATTTTCCGGCGCCAGCTGGAAAGGCGAAGGATTCTATTACAGCGCTTACGATGCTCCGGCAGTCGGCAAAGAATTTTCCAACATGAACGAAAATCACAAAATTTATTATCATAAACTGGGCGATCCGCAATCGAAAGATGCGCTGGTTTTCCAAAATCCGAAAGAACCTAAGCGGTTTTATTCCGCCAATACCAGCGATGACGAACGGTTTTTATTCATTACCGAATCGGGCGCCGGAAGCGGAAACAATCTTTTTATCAAAGATTTGACGAAACCCAATGCCCCGGTTGTCGTTTTAACGGACGATATGGAATACAGTTATTATCCCATCGAAGTAATCGGAGATACAATCTACCTTATCACCAATTACCAATCGCCGAAATACCGGATTATGACGGCACACGCCGCCTCGCCGAAATTAAACGATTGGAAAGAATTAGTCCCGGAAAACGAATCTGTACTGAGCGGCGCCCAAATCATCGGCGGTCATTTGATTTTAACCTACGATAAAGACGCTTCCAATCATGCTTACGTTTTCGATTTGAACGGTAAACAATTACACGAAATCGTTTTACCAACCTTAGGTTCGGTAGGTTTCAGCGGCGACAAAGACGATAAGGAAACATTTTACAGCTTTACCTCATTCACCTATCCGGCTACCATTTTTAAATATGATATCGACTCGAATGTATCGGAATTGTATTTGGCGCCCAAAGTCGCATTTACTCCCGAAGATTACGTTACGGAACAGGTTTTTTATCCCAGCAAGGACGGAACGAAAATACCCATGTTTCTCACCTATAAAAAAGGATTGAAGAAAAACGGGAAAAATCCGGTTTTTCTGTACGGATACGGCGGATTTAACATCAGCCTGAATCCCGGTTTCTCGACCAGCCGCCTGCCTTTCCTCGAAAACGGAGGTATTTATGCTCAAACAAATCTGCGTGGAGGCGGCGAATACGGTGAAGATTGGCATCAGGCCGGAACCAAGCTCAATAAGCAAAATGTATTCGACGATTTTATTGCGGCAGCCGAATATTTGATTCAGGAAAAATATACCGACAAAGAAAAACTTTCGGTGATCGGCGGTTCCAATGGAGGGTTGTTAGTCGGAGCGGTTGTCAATCAGCGTCCCGATTTATTCAAAGTAGCCATTCCCGAAGTCGGTGTGATGGATATGCTTCGTTATCACACCTTTACTATTGGCTGGAATTGGGCAAGCGATTATGGTACCAGCGCCGATAATGAAGAAATGTTCTGCTATCTCTATGCATATTCTCCGCTTCACAACATCAAAAACGACGGAACGCCCTATCCGGCGATTCTGGTAACGACTGCCGATCATGACGACCGCGTCGTTCCCGCCCACTCTTTCAAATACGCGGCCACTTTACAAGCTTCCGATACGGGCGATGCGCCGAAACTGATCCGCATCGAAACCAAAGCGGGACATGGTAGCGGCAAACCTATCAGTAAAGTGATCGAAGAAACAACAGATATTTACGCTTTCATCATGTATAATTTGGGAATGAAAGTGAAGTAAACCGGTATAATATACCGCGCCACGAAAAAAACCGCTCGTCTATGTACAAAAAACAGAGACGAGCGGTTTTTGTATGATAAATTTGTCTGAATACGACTACGAAATATACGATTTATCATCGTCCGGTTCGTCCTCCTCCGGTTCGTCCTCTTCCTCCGGTTCCAGCGGTTTTTGAGGCCCGTAGTTCCGGAAAATCACAGCGCCCAGCAAACCGCTTATGGCGCCGGAGAGATGTCCTTCCCACGAAATCGTAGGATCGACGATTTCCGCAAGGGGAAACATATTCCACAAAGCGCTGCCGTACAGGAAAACGACAAGCAACGATACCGCCATTAAGGGAATATATTTCCGGAAAATCCCGCTGAAAAACAAAAAGAACGATAAAGCATAAACCAAACCGCTGGCGCCGATGTGCCACGATTCCCGCCCGATACACCACGTCAGCAAACCGGACAGGAGCCAAACAACCGGCATCACGGCAAATCCGATTTCGTTGTAAAAATAGAATAGACACCAGCCCAGGATAATCAACGGAACGGTGTTAGACAGCAAATGCGACGCACCGGAATGAATGAGCGGTTCGGTCAGTATGCCCCGCAGTCCGTCCAAAGTGCGGGGATAGATGCCCCAACGATGCCAATCGGCGCCCAAACCCCTTTCCATTAACAAAATCAGCCAAAGCGCCCAAACAAAAAGACAGGGAAAAAGGAAAGCGTAAAGTAATCGTTTCGTCTCAATCTGCATAAAAATATTTTTCCGGCAGTAAAATTAAACAAAAGTTATAAAAAAAACATTATATTTGCGTTGTATTATAATGCAAAAAAAATTATGGGTTACCTTAAATTCGATAAGACTCTGTTAATTAATTTAGAGGAATCATTGAAACGGGAGATCCTCCGAACAAACCGGGGAGGTGCGTATCATTCAACCACAATCGTCGATTGCAATACGCGCAAATACCACGGCCTGTTAGTATGCCCTGTGCCGCCATTGGATACGGATAATCATGTTTTGCTGTCTTCGCTGGACGAAACGGTTATCCAGCATGGAGCGGAATTTAATTTGGGGGTGCATCAGTATGCGAATGATCATTTTAGTCCCAACGGACACAAATACGTCCGGCAGTTTGAATTTGAAGGGATTCCAAAAACGATTTACCGGGTGGGTGGCGTGATTCTCTCAAAAGAGAAAGTGTTTACCGCATTTGAAAACCGGATATTGATTAAATATACCTTGATGGACGCCCATTCGCCTACAACTCTGCGATTCAGACCGTTCATGGCTTTTCGCAATGTCAATCAGCTGACGTATGCCAACCCGGTGGCCGACCGGAGCTATTCGGAAATCGAAAACGGGATTAAAACCTGTATGTATCCGGGATATCCCTGCCTGCACATGCAATTCAGCAAACCGGTACGATTTGTGTATCAACCGGACTGGTACAAGGATATCGAATACTCCAAAGAAGCCGAACGCGGATTTCCTTACAAGGAAGATTTGTATGTGCCGGGGTATTTCGAACTCGACATCGAAAAAGGTGAATCTATCTTTTTTTCGGGCGGCGATACCATCATTGATCCATCCCTGGTTGCAGAGAAATTCAATCAGGAATCGCAAACGCGCACGCCACGCACCAGCTTTTACAAATGTCTGAAAAATTCGGCGCAACAGTTTTATCACCGGCCAACGGAGAACGACGCTTATTTATTAGCCGGTTATCCCTGGTTCAAAGTGCGGGCGAGGGATTTGTTTATTGCCATGCCGGGTTGCTCTTTGGCCATCGACGATCCGGTTCGTTTTGAAAAATTGATGGATACAGCCCGACCGGCGCTTCGCCGGTTCATGCAGGAGGGGCTGCTCGATCCGGTGATTCAAGAAATTGAATTGCCCGATGTGCCGCTCTGGGCGATTTGGGCTTTGCAGCAATACGCGAAAGCTACTTCGCCGGAACAATGCAACGAGCGTTACGGCAGTTTTATTCAGGAAATTATAGAATATATTCAAACGACCCGGCATCCGAACCTGATACTGGAACACAACGGTTTATTACGTTCGGAAGGTAAAGATAAACCGGTTACCTGGATGAATTCCACTTCGGAAGGACGGCCGATCGTTCCCCGTTCCGGTTTTATAGTGGAATTTAATGCTTTGTGGTATAATACTCTAAAATTTGCCGCCGACTTGGCGAAAAGAACGAATGATACCGACCGCGCCGAGATTTTGGAACAAATGGCGGCACGAACAGCAGTTTCATTTGTCGAAACGTTTGTCAACGGGCACGGCTATCTCTACGATTATGTGGACGGTAATTACATCGACTGGAGCGTGCGGCCTAATATGATGTTCGCCATTTCGCTGGATTATTCTCCGCTCAATCGGTCGCAGCGACGCACGGCGCTCAATATCATCACCAAAGAGTTGCTGACGCCGAAGGGCATCCGCTCGTTAAGTCCCAAAAGCGAAGGCTACCGCCCCTATTACACCGGACCGCAGGACGAACGCGACTGGGCGTATCATCAGGGAACGGCTTGGCCGTGGCTATTGGGTCATTACCTCGAAGCGTATCTGAAACTCTATCAATACAGCGGTATCTCGTTCGTGGAACGGATGCTGATCGGATTGGACGAGGAAATGAATACGCACTGTATCGGATCGCTTTCCGAACTGTTCGACGGCAATCCGCCGTTCCAAAGCCGGGGAGCCATCTCGTTTGCGATGAATGTGGCAGCTATCCTGCAAGTACTGAAACTGTTAGAAAACTTCGAATCATGAATGCGTTAATGTTCGGATGGGAATTCCCGCCCCATATCTTAGGAGGACTTGGCACAGCCAGTTACGGTTTGACCAAAGGAATGGCACTGCAACCCGATCTGTCGATCGCTTTCGTGATGCCCAAACCCCGCGGCGACGAAGATCAAAGTTTTCTCCGAATCATCGGCGCCGGTCATACGCCGATTGTCTGGCGAAACGTGTCGTGGGAATACGTGCAGGAACGAATCGGAAAATTTATCGACCCGCAACTGTATTTCGATTTGCAAAACCATATTTACGCCGATTTCAGCTATTACCCCGTCAACGACTTGGGATGCATCGGATTTTCCGGCCGGTATCCCGATAATCTGCTGGACGAAATCAATAATTACTCCATCGTTGCAGGCGTGATTGCCCGTACCGTCCCTTTCGATATCATCCATTCGCACGACTGGCTGACCTATCCGGCCGGCATCCATGCCAAAGCCGTTACGGGAAAACCGCTGGTGATTCACGTGCATGCAACGGATTTCGACCGGAGCCGAGGCAAAGTCAACCCAACGGTTTACGGCATCGAAAAAGACGGAATGGATCATGCCGATCACATCATTACGGTTAGCAATCTAACGCGAAACACGGTCATCGAAAAATACAATCAGGACCCGCGAAAAGTTACCACCGTCCACAATGCCGTGGAACCGTTGAGACCGGAAATCGCCGCTATCCAGTCGAAAAAGGGAACGAAGGACAAGGTAATCACCTTCCTCGGCCGGATTACCATGCAGAAAGGCCCCGAATATTTCGTGGAAGCCGCCGCCAAAGTGCTCTCTAAAACCGATAACGTCCGCTTCGTAATGGCCGGCAACGGCGATATGATGAACCAAATGATCCGTCTGGCCGCTCAGCGCCGGATTTCCGACCGTTTCCATTTTACCGGATTCATGAAAGGCACCCAAGTTTATGAAGTGCTCAAATCGAGCGATGTATATGTGATGCCGTCGGTGTCGGAACCTTTTGGCATCTCGCCGCTGGAAGCGATGCAGTGCGGCGTTCCGACCATTATTTCCAAACAGTCGGGATGCGCCGAAATCCTGGAAAACGCCATCAAAACCGATTACTGGGACATCGAAGCGATGGCCGACGCCATGTATTCCATTGTCAGCTACCCCGGTATGGCCGAATACCTGCGCATCGAAGGAAAAAAAGAAGTCGATCAAATTACCTGGGAAAAAGCCGGACAGAAAGTTCGCGCCATCTATAACCAGGTCTTAAATAAATAAATACCGTATGAAAACGATTTGTTTTTATTTTCAGATTCATCAACCTTTCCGTTTGAAACGCTATCGCTTCTTCGACATCGGCGCCGATCATTATTATTACGACGATTTTTCAAACGAAGATATTATCCGCGGCATCGCCGAGCGCACCTATTTTCCGGCCAACCGACTGCTGTTGGACTTGATACGGGAATACGACGGAAAATTCAAAGCAGCCTTTTCGATCTCCGGCGTTATGCTGGATCAGATGGAAATTTACCTGCCGGAAGCCATCGAACAGTTCAAAGAGCTGGCTAAAACCGGCTGTGTGGAATTTTTGGCCGAAACGGCCGATCATTCCCTCGCTTCGTTGCGCGATCCGGAAGAATTTGCCAAGCAGGTGCAGGCGCACAAGGAGAAAATCGAATGGCTTTTCAACCAAACGCCCACGGTTTTCCGCAACACCGAGTTGATGTACGACGACGATATCGCCCTGCAAGTGGCCGCTCTGGGCTTCAAGGCGATGCTGACCGAAGGCGCTAAACACGTTCTCGGCTGGAAAAGCCCGAATTACCTCTACGCCGCCGCCGCCGCGCCCGCGCTGAAACTGCTGACTCGCAACATGAAGTTCAGCGACGATATTTCCTACCGTTTTTCGCACTACGACTGGAGCGAATACCCGCTCGTGGCCGATAAACTGGTGCAGTGGATCGCGGCGACGCCCGAATCGGAGCAACTGATCAATATTTTCATCAATTACGATGTTTTGGGCAGCCTGCAACCGGCTTCGACCGGCATTTTTGAGTTTTTCAAAGCCATTCCGCGCTTTGCTCTCAAGCGTGGAATCACGTTTTCGACGCCGGCCGAGGTGATTCAGACCTTCAAACCGGTGGGCGAGCTGGCCGTTCCCTACCCCTGCTCGTGGGCGGGCGAGGAAAAGGACGCCAGTCCCTGGCTGGGGAATGTGCTGCAACGGGAAGCCGTTGATAAACTGTACAGTATCGCCGAAAAAGTGCATCTGGTGAGCGATCGGCGGATTCTTCAGGATTGGCATTACCTACAGGCCAGCGATCATTTTAACTATATGAGTACGAAACTGTTTCCGGGTCCAAGCGTTTATAGTCCCTACGAAAACGCTTACGACGCTTTCAACAATTATATGAACGTGTTGAGCGATTTTATCGACCGTGTCAACGGGCAATTCCCCGAAGGGGTGGAAAACGAAGAGTTAAATGCCTTGATGACTACGATTCTCAATCAGGAACAGAAAATCAAAGAGCTGGAAAGAAAATTAGTTGCAAGAAAATCGCCTAAACGGGCGGTGGTTTAAATAAAAAGTGCGTACTTATCAGAGCGATAAGTGCGCACTTTTAGAGCAGAAGAGGCTGTGTCAAACGTTCGACACATCCATTCCTTTATTTATTTCGCAAACCGATTCTGAAAAAATTCGACAAACGGCGTAAACTCCTCAACGTAAGAAACCGGAATTATTAACGTTCCCCAGCCGGCTGTTACGATAATCACAAAATCTAAGGGAGCATCGCCTAATTTCGGATGTGTAATGCTGAATTTGCCGGCGCTATCATACTCGGCTTTTTTACACTCGCTTTTTTTACAAACGACAGGTTCCGACACAGACGCGAAGTCGTAGGTTGTGGAGATAATCACAAGTTCCGGATCATCACCGTCTCGATATCCTATGATGTAGTTATAATACGTCTGTATCTGTTTTGTGAGTTTGTTGGTGATCACCATGTTCACCCCGGCCACCACGTCGTAACTCTCGCCATCTTTCACCTTTTCATTAAAGATTTTCCGGATTTCCGCTTTGTTTCGTTCTTCTTTAGCTCCGGGTTGTCCTCCGGCCATTTTGTAGAGGGCGCTGCCAATCGATCTCAAAACTTTGTCTAATAATTCCATTTTCATTTCTTTTTCATTTATAAATTTAATTCTTTCTTAATTATGACCAATGTAATTCGTCCTTGAAAATATAAAATACTATGCTGCAAATGATACAAAGAATTCCCGCTACCAGAATAAGCGTCCGTCGTATTCCGGGAAAATAATTTCTTGAAACCTTGTGGCTGGGGTCCAACCATTTCCAGTTGAATAGGTATCCCACTATTAGCAGGCAACCGAACAAAAACAATACGGCGCATCGTCCTGCGGGTCCCACGGTCTGCCAATATTCCGAAAGTTCGTTAAGAATCGTATTCATGTTTTTCAGTCTAAGCGATAGTCGGTAGATTATGTTCTTTTAGATTTTGTCAATAATGAAATAATTTTTTGCAGAATATTTTCATTCTGTTTTTCCATATAGTTTTGAACAAAATATTCGGTAAATTTCTTCGCCTCTTCCTCTTGTTTGATGGGAATCGTAATCTGGTCTTCATCTTCGTTTATACACTCCGGGACAACAAATTGTATGTATTTCCTCGGAAGCCGGTCGTCCTGAATGGTTATTTCTTTTGATATCCAGCTCTGAATAGCCTTCCTTATTTCCGATTTCTTCAGATAATACGGCGTCCCATAATGTTCAATATCGATGTCCACCGGAAGAATAACAATTTCATTTTCAACGGCGTCGTAGCCAATGGCATAATTTGAATAGGAATACGTCGTTTTACGGACAACTACATAATTCATCATTCCCACATCTACCCCGCAACCGTAAACTACCGTATAGCGTTGCGAATCGGGAATAACTTTTTTGAATAATTCACACAATTTTGTGCGGTTTTCCAGACATACGGAATCAGGTATTTTTCTTGCCATTTCTTTTCCTCCTAAAGCGTTTTATTTCAACTGCTTATTAACACATTACACAGAACTTCCGACATCTGTGCCTTGCCTGCAACGCCATTGTTTCGGACGACTGTTGCCGGTTTCCTTTTTTTGTTTACTTCTACCATTGTCTGATTGATTTCAATTTACGGAACAAAACTAATACATTTCTACAAATTATCCAACGGATTTTTTATTTTATTCCCGGGAATGATTGGCGTATTTCGGGGGATGAGCGGCGCCGGCAGGCGGCAGTTATTCCTTATAATATATCCGCTTCACTCGTGGCGATATCGAAGTCAGTATCTCGTAAGGAATCGTTTGCAGTTGTGCGGCGAGATCGCCAACGGTGATGGCTTCACCGAAAAGAACGGCCTCATCGCCCTCTTCCGCAGGCACATCCGTAACATCCACCAAGCACAAATCCATGCAAATGTTGCCAACCGTTGGACAGAGTTGCCCGTGGATGCAGACTTTTCCGCCGCCGTTCCCCAGCCGCCGATCCCATCCGTCGGCATAACCGACCGGGAGGCAGGCGATGCGCGACCGGTGGTTCAGCACGCCGTTGCGATTGTATCCGACCGTTTCGCCTTCCGGAAGTTCGCGGATTTGCAGTATCCGGGTCTTGAGCGTCGCCACCGGTTGTAAAAGCTGTTGATCCAGCGCGGAAATCCCGTACAGCCCGATACCTAAGCGTACCATATCGAATTGGGCTTCGGGAAACCGTTCGACGCCGGCCGAATTCAAGAGGTGGCGCAGCAGGGGGTATCCCAGGAGGCGCTCCAGGCGACCGGATTCGTCGGCAAACTGTCTGATTTGCAATCGAGTATAATCGTCCAGCGCAGGCGAATCGCTTCCCGCCAAATGCGAAAAGACCGATTTGACCGATACGCCGGTCTGGGCGTTCAGTTTTCCGGCGAGGCAGGGAATGTCCTGCGCCTCGAAGCCCAAACGGTGCATCCCTGTATCTAATTTAATATGAACCGGATAATGTAAAATCCCCCGGCGACCGGTTTCCCGAATCATCGCCTCCAGCAAATGGAAGTTGTAAATTTCCGGCTCCAGATTGTATTCAAAGAGGGTATTGAAGGCGTGTTCTTCGGGATTCATTACCAGAATGGGCATCGTGATGCCTTCCCGCCGCAATTCGGCGCCCTCGTCCACCACGGCCACCGCCAGATAATCGGCGCCCCGCTCCTGCAAGGTTTTCGCCAGTTCGTAGGATCCAACGCCGTAGCCGAAGGCTTTGACCATGCAAATGACTTTCGTCTCCGGCCGAAGTTTCGATCGGAAATACTTAAAATTATGAATCACCGCATCCAGATTGACCTCCAGCACGGTTTGATGATTTTTTTCTTCCAGCTGCTCGACAATCCGCTCGAAGCGCGACCGGCGCGAGCCTTTAATCAAAATCAGGGAATCTTTCAATGTCCGCCAATAGCCTGAAAGTAAAAAACTTTCCGTTGTCGGATAAAATTCCTTTTGCATCCCGAACAAATTGGAATGCGACATCAGGTTAGGCCCTATGCCGATAATCTGCGACACCTGCTTTTGATGCACCAACTCGGCTACTTTCCGGTAAAAGGCGGCCGGCGCCATGCCCGATTGCAGAATGTCGGACAAAATCAGCGTCTTTTTCAAGCGGTTTTCTCCCGAACGGCGCGCCATGAAATCCAACGCAATCGACAGGGAATTAATATCGGAATTGTAAGTATCATTAATCAGTGTATTGCCGTTAATTCCCTTGCTCACATCCAGACGCATAGCTACCGGATCGAGTTTTTCAAAGCGGTCGGACAAGTCTTCGTCCGGCGCCAGATACGATGCCAGCGCGAGGCAATGAATGGCGTCTTCGATAGAAGCATCGTCGGTAAACGGTATCCGCAGAACTCCTTCCCGGACGCCCCGATAGCCGATGGTCGTATAATCTATCCCTTTTTGTATTGAGCGAATGAAAAGGTCGGCGTTTTCGTTCCGCACCGACCAGGCAAAGGTTTTGTCCAAAAAACCTTTCTTTTCCATGCAGTATTTCACGAGTATTTGATCCTCGTTGTAAATGATTTTTTCGGCGGTTTCAAACAGCGTAAGTTTTTCCAGACACTTTTCTTCCTGCGAAAAGAAATTTTCCTGATGCGCTTCGCCGATGGTCGTAAAAATTCCGATAGTCGGACGAATAATCGCGGCCAGTTTTTCCATTTCGCCCGGCAGGGAAATACCCGCTTCAAAAATGCCCAGTTGCGTTTGCCCGTTTAACTGCCATACCGACAGGGGCACGCCTGTTTGGGAATTGTAACTCCTCGGCGAACGGACAATTGAAAACCGATCGTGCAACAACTGGTACAACCATTCTTTGACAATCGTTTTTCCATTGCTGCCGGTAATTCCGATTATGGGAATCGTGAACAGGCGACGGTGTTCGGCGGCAATCTGCTGCAAAGCGGCCAGAGTATTTTCTACCCAAAAGCAATGCGCTTCCGGGATTTGGTCCATTCCTTCAAAATCGTGCTGCACGACAAAATAGCGGACGCCCTTTTCGTACAAGTCCAAAATATAGCGGCGCCCGTCGTCGTGTTCGGTACGCAAAGCAAAAAAAACAGTAACAGCCGGTTCCGATAGGGAGCGGCTGTCTGTCAACAAGATTCGAATATTATCCGGCAGTTTCATCGTTTTCCAAATCTTCAGCCAGGGGATATTCGATATCTTCCGGAATTTCCTCCGGCTTATCCTTGATTTTTTTCATATAGCGGGACGCGATAATCATTAGAACGACCACCGCCGCCAAGTAAATCAGTTGTTTTACCATCATTTTACGATAAACTTGTAAATGGTTTGGCTGCTGAACACCGAATCGACCCGCAAAATCGTAGTCGGAAACTGCGGATGGTGCGGCGAATCGGGGAAATGCTGCGTTTCGAGGCAAACCGACGGACGGGCTTTGTCGTCATAAAATTGAATGCCCGGTTCGGTGGTATAAACTTCCATCCCGATGCCCGTTGTCGTACTGTACAATTCGGCTGCCCGGTTATCAATATCGCCCGGACGATCCAGCACGTAATTCAAATCATACTGGTAGCTTAACTCCAGGGGACGCGAAGTTGTAAAATCAATAACGCCATCCACTTTCCGGATTTCGCCGGTCGGAATCAGGTCTTCCCGCACCGGAGTATAGTTCGAGGCGTTGATATACAACTGATGATCGGTCAACGTATTGGCGTCCGCGCCCGACAGATTGAAATACGCATGATTGGTTACATTGATATACGTAGCTCGATCGGTAGTAGCTTTATAATCAATGAGCAATGCATTATCTTCGGTCAGCGAGTAAGTAACCGTCAATTTCAGGTTACCGGGGTATCCTTCTTCGCTTTCTTTGGAGAAATAGTTACAAATTGCGGTATGTTCATCCGGTTGTTCAATCGTAAAATAGCGGGCGTAAAAACCTCTTGGACCGCCGTGTAACTGGTTTTTTCCCTCGTTGGTGCGGATGCGGTAAGTAACCCTATCCAGTTCAAACGACACGTCGGCAATGCGATTGGCATACCGGCCGAAAATGGCTCCATAAAAGTTTTTCAGTTGCAGATAGGGTTGAATACTGTCGTAACCCAGCACCACATTCCGTTTTCCGCCGTC
>JAITAH010000002.1 GCA_031284225.1 Dysgonamonadaceae bacterium
CTGAAATCGTAGAGCGGCGGAAAAGTGGAAGAAACTAAGTAGTTGAAAATCCACTGGAAAGCTACCGCAAGAGCTACCGCTTTGCCGCGAATGGTATTCGGGAAGATTTCCGCAATCAATACCCAGCAAACCGGTCCCCACGACATCATGAAGAAAGCGGCATAAACGATAATCGAAAGTACAGGTACAATGCCTTTTACGCCGAAATTGTCGCAAAGCGCTACGGCAAAAGCGCCCGCCGCCATGCCGATAGAACCGATAATCAGCAGCGGTTTGCGTCCGAATTTATCGACCGTCAGGATGGCCACTACCGTAAACGCAATATTGACAATCCCCATAATCACCGTTTGCATCATGCCATCGCCGGCGCCGGCGCTTTCAAAAATACGCGGCGAATAATACAGCACGGCGTTGATGCCGATGGCTTGCTGGAAGACCGATAGAAAGATACCGATAATGACGACAGCCACGCCGTATGCAAACAACTTTTCCGTCTTCTCTTTTGAAGTCGCTTCTATCTCGGCCAGAATTTGTTTTGCCCGGTTTTCGCCGTTGATTTTCGTCAAAACGGCTAAAGCCTGCGGCGCCTGACCGCTCAATACCAAGTAGCGCGGCGTCTTCGGCACGAAGAATAGCAGGAAGCCAAACACCGCCGCCACATAAGCTTCCGAACCGAACATGTACCGCCAACCGGCGCCTATCGTCCAGGGGTCGGAGGCCGGATTGACCGTGAGCAACCCCTCGGCGCCCTTGTCGATAATCGGGTTCGTATGATCGCCCATAATCAGAAAGTTGATGAAATAGACCACCAGCATACCAAAGATAATGGCAAACTGGTTACAGGAAACCAGCGTACCGCGAATCGACGACGGCGCTATTTCGGCAATATACATCGGCACGATGGCCGAAGCCAATCCCACGCCGATACCGCCCAGAATGCGGTAGAGATTGAAAGTAATCAGCAAATCCAACGACGGAACGCCTTTGGTAAAAAACAAAAACTCCGGATAGAAAGAACCCAGCGCCGACAGGAAAAACAGTATGGAAGCAAACCGCAACGAGTCGCGCCGGCCGAACCGCGAAGCAAAAAGACCCGACAGCGCGCCGCCAATCACGCAACCAATCAAAGCGCTGGAAGAAGTGATTCCGTGCAGCACTTTGTTGTACTGAAAGTCGGTAGCCTGCAAGAAAAATCCTTCCAGGCCTTTTTCCGCTCCCGAAATCACCGCCGTATCATAGCCAAACAGTAAGCCTCCCAGCGTGGCTACCAGCGTGATGCTGACAATATACGCTAAATGATACTCTCTTTTCATTAGATATACATATTAACGATGGCTTCGTACAGCTCTTGTTTTCCGCTGATTGGAGCGGGTTCGCCTTTGGATTTGGCGTATTTTACCAAGTCTTCGAGAGACAGTTTCCCTTCTTCAAACCGTTTTCCTTCGCCGGAGTCGAAAGAGGCGTAACGTTCCTTCAGCAGTTGGGGGTAGGGCGATTGTTCGAGGATGTCCGCCGCCGATTCCAATGCACGGGCAAAAGCATCCATGCCGGCGATATGAGCGATGAAAATATCTTCCAGATCAATTGAGCTGCGACGGGTTTTCGCGTCGAAATTCGTACCGCCGCCTTGCAGTCCGCCGTTTCTCAGGATAACCAGCATGGCTTGGGTCAATTCGTTGATATCGACGGGGAACTGGTCGGTATCCCAGCCGTTCTGATAATCGCCGCGGTTGGCGTCGATAGAGCCTAACATGCCGGCGTCGGCAGCGGCTTGCAATTCATGTTCAAACGTATGGCCGGCCAAGGTGGCATGGTTGACTTCGATATTCAGTTTGAAATCTTTGTCCAGACCGTGGGCACGCAGGAATCCGATCACCGTTTCCGCATCCACATCGTATTGATGTTTGGTGGGTTCCATCGGTTTCGGTTCGATCAGGAAAGTCCCTTTGAAGCCTTTGGAAAGGGCGTAATCGCGGGCAGCTGTCAGCAATTGTGCCAGATGTTCTTTTTCCCGTTTCATATCGGTGTTTAGCAGCGAGTAATAGCCTTCGCGGCCTCCCCAGAACACATAATTTTCGCCGCCTAAGGCGATGGTAGCATCCAAGGCGTTTTTGATTTGAGTAGCCGCCCGCGCCACCACGTCGAAATCGGGATTGGTGCCTGCCCCGTTGGTATAACGTTTGTGTCCGAATACGTTAGCGGTTCCCCACAACAGTTTGATGCCGGTTTCCGCCTGTTTCTGCTGGGCATATTCGACGATAGCTTTTACATTGGCTTCATATTCTTCGATCGAATCGCCTTCCGCAATCAAGTCGATGTCGTGAAAACAATAATACTCGATGCCGATTTTTTGCATAAATTCAAAGCCGGCATCCAGCCGTTTTTTTGCGATTTCCAGCGCATTTGCTCCCTGCGCCCATTCAAACGACTTGGTGCCAGGCCCGAAAGGATCGCCGCCGTCTGCACAAAGGGTGTGCCACCAAGCCATTGAGAACTTGAACCACTCTTTCATCTTTCTGCCATACACTACTTTTTCGGCATCGTAATAACGGAATGCCAGGGGATTTTTACTTGCTTTCCCTTCAAACTTGATTTTCCCGATTCCGGGGAAAAATTCTTTACTACCTTTCAAAATTTCCATAATTGCTATAATTAAAATGAATAATGTTTTTTTACTGCGTCATATACGAGCATCAACTCCATCCCGTTAAGGATTGTCGTCCGGCAGAATTTATATTCCTGCGAAATATGCCCGGACGTTGATACGATGTTCGCTTATTTAGTTTTATTTTTTACAGCGTAAACGTATTGATTGACTGCGGATCGACCGTTACGGAAAACAACCGGTCGCCGACTTTAACGGTCAGCGGCTGCGGGTTCGACGTTGCATTGGCCGTAATCACGATAATCGACCTGTCGGGATTGACGAACGCAAGCATGTTTTCGTCGCCTTCCGTCTCCAGCCGCCGCGCACCCGGTTTCACAAAATGGCTGATATGCTTCATCAAGTAATATTCGGGGTTGTAGCGATACGTTTTATTCTGCCTATCGACGGAAATCAGCGAGTTTTGCGGCCATTTCCAGCGATTGTCTGCGGCGTCCGCATTGAGCGAGATGTTCCAGTACATGTACGACGAAATGCCGTGATTGAAATAGTGTTTCATCAGTTCCCAGATGTAAAAGCAGTATTCCCATGAGTTTTGCCCGTTGCCGCACTCGCTTTCGCTCTGCATCAGCCGTATGTCGGGATACGTCGCGCGTACTTTGGCAATGGCTTCCTTGCCTGCCCACTGGAAACCGATGTCGGTGATATACGCTCCGCTCTTGCGCTGCATGATGGTATCTACCAGCAGATGGTTCGGGCGTTCCATCGTACCGAACATGACCCGGACGCCGATTTCTTTCATCTGCGGGCCGAGATAATCGCCGACGAAGGCGCTCAATCCGTCTGCCGTCCACGTGCACGACGGGAAGATCTGGCATGAATTAAATTCGTTTTG
>JAITAH010000049.1 GCA_031284225.1 Dysgonamonadaceae bacterium
CGAAACGTTTACCGAAAGGAGAAATAGTACAGAATATAAAATTTGCTTATTCATTACGGAACGCAAAGATACAAACTTTCTTGCAAAGTTGCCAATGCGGGTGTAAAGTAAATTTTAATTTTGTAAGAAATGCAGGAGAACTTATATCGGAAAAGTTTCAAAGGTTTTATTTTCGTATTTTATCATTTCCCCGATACGTTTTTCTATTTTCCGCCACTCAAACTTGCCGCGGGTGAGTTCTATTTCTGCATTGAAATTTATATCTCCAAAATAAGATAACCCTCTCAATGCATGCATGGGGTTTGCATTTTTATATTTGCCGGCATACGATGAAAGCATTTTATTCAATGACATTTTTGTGGACAGGTATGCCATGTCAACAAAATCTTTAAGCCGTTTACCACTGTCGCTAATAGCTACCAATTTCATGGCGGCAATATCATTCAAGCTGTACAGGCGAATACCCTCTTCGACCACCGGCTCATTTAACGGCGGGTAAATATGCGCAACAAAATCAACTTTTACGCCGTTAATCAATCCCTTTACGGTATCGTGTTCACGAACAAATTCCGGCTCGAAATGATATTTTTCTGTTAAATACTGCTGCAATTTATGCCCGTCAAAAGACTTGTAGGGGAACAAATCCAAATCCACGCTTTTCCGGTGTCCTAAACGAAGCGCCAAATTAGTACCGCCGGCTAAAATAAAGCCGGATAATTTTTCGTCACGCATCAGCGTTTTTAGGAGTTCCAAGGTATCACTGGCGACCGTCGCAATTTGTAACATTTTAAGTCCTCCATTTTTAGGTCAAATGCTGCACACACAAAAGACATTGCTCGCGGGGGAAGTTCATATACTTCGTTTTTGATGATTTCCCGAACGCCTTCCACTCCGCCATACATTGAAAACAGGGTGTAAAAATCTTCTAATTTTCCTCGTTCTGCCACCCGTTCCACAACAATTGACCGCCCTTTCTGCATGTCAAATTTTTTCAAATCCATATCCCAAAGGAGATGTTTGGGTATTTGAGCATCGGGCTTGACCTTTTCTTGCCAGTTTGACCACATAGTTATCCTTATTTTTCAAGGAACAAAGATACAAAAAAAATGTGGAATTTTAGCATGAATTGATGCTATGGTTATGTAATTTTGTTTCGCTTGTATCCCTTTTCTCCCAAGCAGAAATATTCTACAATAATATACTGCTATTCTGTGCGGTATAAATTTTATTTGATAAATTTTACGGTTTAATTAAAAAAAGTTTGGTTAGTCCAAATATTTATACTATCTTTGCGCTCCATTTTTGCAGAAAAATGTTGTTGTTTGACGTATTGCCGATGTAGCTCAGTTGGCCAGAGCAGCTGATTTGTAATCAGCTGGTCGGGGGTTCGAATCCCTCCATCGGCTCTAGCCACTGAAGCAATCAAAACGAGAAACGAGAATTGGGGAAATACCAAAGTGGCCAACTGGGGCAGACTGTAAATCTGCTGACGCACGTCTTCGTAGGTTCGAATCCTGCTTTCCCCACTTGCAATATGCAGTGTGTCGGTAATAAGTTATGTACTGTCAAACGGAAAAAGCAGCATTGCGGAAGTAGCTCAGTCGGTAGAGCATCAGCCTTCCAAGCTGAGGGTCGCGGGTTCGAACCTCGTCTTCCGCTCAAAAGGCCAGCGTAGCTCAGTGGTAGAGCGCTTCCTTGGTAAGGAAGAGGTCGTGAGTTCAATTCTCACCGCCGGCTCAAAGGAACGGTGAATGAATGAAAAGACAACGTACAACACAATAATAACAGTAAACAAAATTAAAAATCTAAAAACGAATAATTATGGCAAAAGAAACATTCCAACGGACGAAACCTCACGTTAACATTGGGACCATTGGTCACGTAGACCATGGTAAAACTACTTTGACCGCTGCAATAACTACGGTTCTTGCAAAACAAGGTCTTTCGCAAGTGCGTTCTTTCGATTCTATCGACAACGCACCCGAAGAAAAAGAACGCGGTATCACCATTAACACCGCACATGTGGAATATGAAACGGCTGCTCGCCACTATGCACACGTGGACTGTCCGGGCCATGCCGACTATGTGAAGAACATGGTTACCGGCGCAGCCCAGATGGACGGCGCTATTCTCGTGGTAGCTGCAACCGACGGCCCCATGCCGCAAACGCGTGAACACATCTTGTTGGCGCGCCAGGTGAACGTTCCCCGCATCGTTGTTTTCCTGAATAAGGTGGATATGGTGGACGACCCTGAAATGCTTGACCTGGTTGAAATGGAAGTACGCGAATTATTAAGCTTCTACCAATTCGACGGCGACAATGCACCTATCATTCGCGGCTCTGCATTGGGCGGCTTGAATGGCGACCCCAAATGGGAAGAAAAAATTATCGAATTGATGAATGCCGTTGATACCTACATCCCCATTCCTCCGCGCGAAAACGAAAAACCGTTTGTTATGCCGGTAGAAGATGTGTTTTCTATCACCGGTCGCGGAACGGTTGCTACAGGCCGTATCGAAACGGGTGTGATTAAAGTAGGCGAAGAAGTGGAAATTATCGGTTTGGGTGAAAAACCGCAAAAGACAACGGTTACCGGCGTCGAAATGTTCCGCAAATTGCTGGACAGGGGCGAAGCGGGCGACAATGTAGGTTTGCTGCTGCGCGGTATCGACAAAAAAGACATCAAACGCGGGCAAGTTATTGCACGTCCGAATACCATTAAACCGCATAAGAAATTTGAAGCGGAAATTTATGTATTGAAAAAGGAAGAAGGCGGACGTCATACGCCGTTCCATAATAAATACCGTCCGCAATTTTACCTGCGTACATTGGACATCACCGGCGAAATCACCTTGCCGCAAGGCGTGGAAATGGTAATGCCGGGCGATAATGTAACGATTACCGTAGATTTGATTTACCCTGTGGCTATGAGCGAAGGATTGCGTTTTGCTATTCGTGAAGGCGGCCGCACGGTAGGCGCTGGCCAGGTAACGAAAATTATTGAATAATTTTGTGGTTTATAGATGGTGGCTGCCGCCAATTTGCGCCCTGTCGAATTTAAGCGGCCACCGGTAATAAGATAATTAACCAAAAATGTAACCACATGCGTAAGCTCCGCATATCATCGGGGTTTGCGTATGTAAAAACAGGGGCATAGTTCAAGGGTAGAATAGCGGTCTCCAAAACCGTTGATGGGCGTTCGAATCGCTCTGCCCCTGCGAGTAACAAGGCAGTATGTTACGGCTGCCGAGTGAAAATAAGTGAATATAGCCGGAAAGTTTGCAACAGCTTCCAACAGCAAATTAACGGCGCAAGTCATTAAAAACAATGAAAAAAATTAAAACGTACATCAAAGAATCGTACAACGAGTTAGTGCATAAGGTGTCGTGGCCTACATGGTCGCAGTTGCAAAGCAGCGCTATTGTGGTAATGATTGGGTCGGTAGTGCTGGCGCTGGTAGTGCTGGTTATGGACTTGGCATTCAAAAACGGCATGTCATTTATTTACGAAATGTTGTACTAAAAGCTTAAAGAAAATGAGCGAAATTACCAAACAATGGTATGTGTTGAGAGCTGCGGGCGGCCGTGAAAAAAAGGCTAAGGAGTATATTGAGAACGAAGTAAAACGTTTGAAACTCCAAGAACATGTATCGCAAGTACTCATCCCGACCGAGAAAATTTATCAGGTAAAAAATGGTAAAAAAGTTAGTAAAGATCGCATCTATTTTCCGGGTTACGTTTTAGTAGAAGCCGATTTAGTAGGGGAAGTAGAACATGTCTTACGTAATATTCCGAATGTTTCCGGTTTTTTAGGAGAAACCAAAGGTTCCAAGCCTATGGCGTTGCGCTTGTCGGAAGTGAATCGCATCTTAGGCCGCGTGGACGAACTTTTGGACGGTAATAACGAAGAAAATGTTACTCCGTTTGTGGTCGGCGAGCCGGTGAAAGTAACCGATGGTCCTTTCAACGGTTTCGACGGCATCGTAGAGGAGGTAAATGAAGACAAAAAGAAATTGAAAGTAATGGTCAAAATTTTTGGTCGGAAAACCTTACTCGAATTAGGCTTCATACAAGTAGAAAAAGAATAATAAAAAACATTATGGCTAAAGAAATTGCCGGACTAATCAAATTACAAATCAAGGGTGGAGCGGCTAATCCCTCTCCGCCGGTAGGTCCTGCATTGGGTTCAAAAGGTGTGAACATAATGGAGTTTTGCAAGCAGTTTAATGCTCGCACGCAAGACAAGGCAGGGAAAGTATTGCCTGTCATCATTACTGTTTACAGCGACAAGTCGTTTGACTTTATCGTGAAACAACC
>JAITAH010000079.1 GCA_031284225.1 Dysgonamonadaceae bacterium
TTGGCAATCAGGTAATCGACAACGGATTGCGCCCGGCGTTGCGAAAGCGTTTCGTTGTAGAGGTCGGAACCCACGCGATCGGTATGCGCCGACAGTTCGATAGTTACGTTCGGATTATCGTCGAGCAGAGCGCCCAGTTCGTCCAGCGCTTTTTTCGATTCGGCGCGTAGCGTGGCCTTGTTGAAATCGTAGAAAATATCCTCAATCAACACCGGTTTGGAAATCGACGACAAGTAAAAATCGACGTAATACGTTTCGCTTTTCAGTTCGTTGGGAACGCTGAGCGTTTGTTTCTGGTTGAGGTATCCGGGAGCGCCGGCCATCATCACATACTCCACTCCCGGAACTACTTCCATGGAATACGTGCCGTCGCTGCGGACAAAAATGCGCTGATTGGAGCCGTCTTTCCCCACGATTCGCACGGTGGCGGAATCGATTTCTTCCTCTTCGCGATTCAGCGCCCAGCCTTCGACGAAAACGGAGATGCCGGGCAGGTCGAACGAATAAAGATGATCGGCGCCCCGACCGTCGTTGCGGTTGCTGCTGAAAAATCCGGTTTCTTTCCGGCCGGCAAACGTAATGCCGAAATCGTCGGACATGCTGTTGACGGGCGTTTTCATGTTTTCGACGCGCCACTGTTCTTGATACCGGGTCGCCTTAAAAATATCCAGACCTCCCATGCCGGGGCGTCCGTTGGACGAAAAAAACAGCACGCTATCCGCTCGCATATAAGGGAATACTTCATTTTCCGGAGTATTGATTTCCGGCCCTAAGTTTTCGGGATACAGCGAACCGATTCCGTCGAGGGGAATCCGCCAAATATCTTTTCCGCCGTATCCGCCGGCGACGTCGGAAACAAAATACAGATAGCCGTCTGCCCCTACGGCCGGATGGGCGGCCATCGCCAAGGTGTCTTTGAAAATCTCCGCTTTCCGGCCGGCGCTCCATTCCGCGCCCGAACGCGAAGATACGTAAATCGTTGCCGTTTGCGAAGACAGGGAATCCTGCGGACAGTAGGTATAATACATTTGGCTGCCATCGATGGAAAAAGAGGCCGTTCCCTCGTCCCTTTCGGTATTGAGGCCGCTTTCGATCGGTTGCGGTTTCAGCCATTGTTTCTTTTCATCCTGTTTGACGACGAAAAAATCGTTGTTTTTCAATCCCGTGATTGCGCTTTTGGCTTCGCCCAGGGCTTCTTTCCGGGAAGAAGAGAAGTAGAGTTCGTCGGACGATTCGCCGTGTAGCATGGGGGAAAATTCCCCGTCGCGGGAATTGAGTTTATCCATTTTCCGGACGATGTAGCGGGTCGGGTTTTTCCGCCATTCGGGAGCCGCTTCGCAACCGGACAATCCGTTTTTAGCCGTCGGATGGTTGGGAACGCGATCGAGGAAAGCCCGGTAAGCTTTTGCTGCGTCGGCATAACGCCCCAACTGGTGCAGCATTTGCGCCTGATGCAAAAGAGCCGTACTGTCGGCATAGTGGTAACGAATAGCGTTGGTATATCCGCTGAGGGCGCGGTTGGGATTGTTGAGGGCACGGTAACATTCGGCCATGTGAAAGGCGATGCTTCCGCGCAAATAATTCTTTTTGGCCGGGGTTTTGCTATATACTTTCCTGTAAATCTGGGCGGCTTCGTAGTATTCGCCCCGTTCCTGATGGTCCACAGCATCGCTTAACTTGGCGGATTTGCAGGAAAAAAGCGCCGCCAGGAAAAGCAGAAACAGGAAAAAAGAATACTTACGATTCATCGGCAATTATTTATGTCTTTTTAAACTCTGTTTGGGGCGAAATATTGTGCGCGATGCGCACTCCTGTCCCGTACCTACACATGGGTCGCGCGTCGCGTTTCGATTCCTGGTCGTATAAATCACATATATACATATAAATTTGTATCAATTTAAGCTCTTTCTTCCTGGGGATTATAATATAGAGAGTATGTGGTAATTTTCTTCTAAATTAATGATTTCCATGGGACTGAGTAAATGTCCGGCGTTTTTATTTTATTGATTTTAATTACTTTAACGGTATAAACTCGCGGATAGTTTCAACTACTGATTCGCATTATTTAATATTTTAGGTTGCAAATCTAACGCAACCGGTATTTGAGGGCTGTAAGATCTGTTGCAATTCCTTCATCGTATCCGTTTCACAAAATCGGTAGGGCTTTCGTTGTAATAATCCTTGAAGCATTTGGCAAAATAAGACGGGGAGGTAAAGCCGACATCGTATGTAACTTCGGATATGTTGGCTTCGGTGGTGGAAATCAAATGATACGCTTTCTTCAATCGTATAATGCGTAGCAGTTCGTTGGGCGAATAGCCGGTCAGCGATTTGAGTTTTCGGTAAAGTTGGGTGCGCGAAAGTCCGATTTGCTGTCCCAAATCTTCTACATTCAATTCGGAATTAGCAAGGTCTTTTTCGATTAATTCTTTTATTTTTCCAAGAAAAGATTGGTCAATATCATTGACGGTTTTAGTATCTTTATCTGTATTTCCCGAAAACAGATTTTCGCTGAAAAGTTCCTTTAAGCGTTTGCGGCTTTCAATCAAGTTTGCCATGCGAACTTCCAGCACATCGGGATTGAAGGGTTTAGCAATGTAATCGTCTGCGCCACTGCTGAAACCGACAATCCGTTGTTCGTCCAACGAAGCGGCGGTCAGCAGAATGACAGGTATGTGGCTGGTAGAAACTTCGGCTTTCAGTTTTTGACACAACTCTACACCGTCCATTTTGGGCATCATAACATCGCTGATAATTATATCGGGAACGTGTTTGACGGCTTTACGGAAACCTTCTTCGCCATCGGCGGCTTCTATTACCGTGTATTGTTTGCCTGAAAGTGTCATTTTTATGTATGTGCAAATGTCGGGATTGTCGTCCACTATAAGCGCCGTACAAGAGTTTTTATCAAGCGATTTTTCCTCAAAAATTTCTTTTTTTGCGGCGCTTTCATTCAGCATCTCGGAAATATCGCATTTGCTTACCTGTTTGGTTTCGTTTGTCAAACAATCCGGTATTTGTTCTATATTCAAAAAACGGAATGCGAACCGTGAATTTCGTCCAGCCGGCTTCCTCGTTATTTACGGAAATATCGCCGCCGTGCAGTTCGACCATTGCTTTGCTCAAAGCCAGCCCGATTCCCGAACCGACAGCCTGCGAATCGACCTGATAAAAACGCTCGAAAATATGTTTAATATCTTCGTCAGAAACCCCTTTGCCAGAATTGGCAACCTGAATGACGGCATACGTTTTGCCGTCCTCGACCGTTTTGTCCAAATTTATCAAAATAATACCTTTTTCGGATGTAAATTTCAGGGCGTTGGAAAGCCAATCTGCCGGTTGTCAGCGCCAATAAAAGCCGTATAGTTTTCGGAATTGATTTTACGGTCTACCACTATCACGGGAATATCTGCCTTGTAAGCCTTTTCTATAACGGGCGTAACGGG
>JAITAH010000146.1 GCA_031284225.1 Dysgonamonadaceae bacterium
TCATAAAATTGAATGCCCGGTTCGGTGGTATAAACTTCCATTCCGATGCCCGTTGTCGTACTGTACAATTCGGCTGCTCGGTTATTCATATCGCCCGGATGATCCAGCACGTAATTCAAATCATACTGGTAACTTAAATCCAAGGGACGCGAAGTTGTAAAATCAATAACGCCATCCACTTTCCGGATTTCGCCGGTCGGAATCAGATCTTCCCGAACCGGAGTATATTGCGATGCATCGATATACAACTGATGGTCGGTCAACGTATTGGCGTCTGCGCCCGACAGATTGAAATATGCATGATTGGTTACATTAATATACGTAGCCCGATCGGTGGTAGCGTTATAATCAATGCGCAAGGCATTATCTTCGGTCAGCAAGTAAGTAACCGTCAATTTCAGGTTACCGGGATAGCCTTCTTCATTCTCTTTGGAGAAATAGCTGCAAATAACGCTTTGTTCATCCGGTTGTTCAATCGTAAAATAGCGGGTATAAAAACCGCGCGGGCCGCCGTGCAACTGGTTTTTCCCTTCGTTGGTACGAATACGATAAGTAACCCTGTCCAGTTCAAACGAACCGTCGGCAATGCGATTGGCATACCGGCCGACAATGGCTCCATAAAAGTTTTTCAGTTGCAGATAGGGTTGAATACTGTCGTAACCCAGCACCACATTCCGTTTTCCGCCGTCCTTATCCGGCGCCATAACGGATACGATCCGAGCGCCGATATTGATCACCGTTACTTCCATCCCCTGGCTGTTCCGGAGAATGTAGAGTCGATTCTGATCGCCGTCTTCCGTCGTATATTCAAATTTCGACGGCAACAATCCCGACAAAGTAGGCGTTTCCACTTCTTTTTTCCCGCAGGAAATCAACACTAAACAAACAGTTACAAACAATACAATCGTCTTTTTCATGGCATTACAGATATTTTTTCTTTTTGAAATAAATTAAAATGACAATTACAGAAGCTACCATTAAGGAAAGCGAGAAGACGTAGCCGCCGGTTCCCCACTTCAATTCCGGCATTCCGGGAAAATTCATCCCGTAAATACTGGCAATCAACGTTGGCGGCATAAAAATAACGGATACGATGGTAAATATTTTGATGATCTTATTTTGCTCGATATTCAACAAACCGAGGAAGGTATCCTGCAAATAATCCAACCGGTCGAAGCTAAAGCGAATGTGTTCCAGCAGCGAGTTAATGTCTTTGATGAGAATGGTTAATTTGGGATGCAAATCGTTGGGAATCAAATTCGTGCGAAGCATATTGGAAACCGCCCGCTGTTTGTCTATGATATTTTCGCGGAAAGTCATCGTCTTTTCCTGTAAATTCTTGATTGCCAATAATGCATCTTCGTCGGCATTGCGAATACTGTCGCTTAATTGGGTAATTTCCTGGGTAATACCTTCGATCATATCTGCATCAAATTCGATACGGGTTTCGAGCAAAGTAAGGAAAACATGATAGCCCGTCGGATAATTTTCGGGACTGGCAAAGACTTTTTTCACCGTTTCGGTAAAGGAAACCAATTCGTCGCCGCGCACCGAAACCAGGATATTGTTTTTCAGAATAAACGACACCGGGCTTTTTTCGTAATTATCCATCAGGAAGTTGGCGTTGACTACCAGCGTATCGCGCGTTTCGATATAACGCGACGAAGTTTCAATCTCGATCATTTCCTCTTCTTCCTGAATATAAATTTTCAGAAAATCTTCCAATTGCGACTCAATGGCCTCATCCACATCGTACAAATCAATCCAAAGAAACTGGTCGGCAGGCGTTTTTTTCAGAAACTCGATGCTGCGACTCACTTTAATCGCACCGTCTTTCTGGTAAAAGAGTTTGAATTCCGACATCGTAATAAAGACTTAAAAGAGTAAAACAAACCGTGAATTTCTCAGCACCTACGAAAAGGTATGCAAAAGTAGTCAAAAAAATGGGAAAAGTAGAGGGATTAGGGAAGAATTTTAATTTTAATTTATCTTTATTTGAAGCGTTATTTCAAAAAGTTGTAGATTTCCCGAAAAGAAAGATTTTCACAACTACAAACAGACGATATGCCGCCACCAACACTGCTGGAAAAAGCATAACGATCCTGTTGTTTCCGTTCCATTTTCCGTATCATATAAAGAAAAAATCCGCTGCAACTTATTTATCTACAGCGGATTGTGAAATTTCCAGCTCTCCCTCTTGGACTTGAACCAAGGACCCTCTGATTAACAGTCAGATGCTCTAACCGACTGAGCTAAGGAAGAATTTTTTTGCATTTTCTCTCAAATGCGGTGCAAAGATAAGCCGATTTTTCTAATAAAACAATATCTTTGTAAAAAATTTCATGAATTAAAATGGCGTCAAATATGAAACTATCGAAACGGATGGCCGCCGCTATCCTGACTTGCATCGTCGCACTTTCTCATTCAAGTATTGGCGTTTACGCTCAATTATCCGAAAACCAGCGATTTGAAATTTCCAAACAGCTGGATATTTTTAACGCGCTCTTTAACGAATTGAATCTCTATTACGTGGACAGTCTGGACGTCAAAAAAACCATTCAGGAAGATATTGCTTTCATGTTGCAACAATTAGATCCTTATACCGAATACATTCCCGCAGAGGATATCCCCGATTTTCAATTTCAAACTACCGGCGAGTACGGCGGCATCGGTTCGATGATTTCCATGCGGAGCAATAAGATTATTGTTGCCGAACCGTATGAAGGCATGCCTGCTGCGTTGGCCGGCCTTATTCCGGGCGATGAAATTCTCGCTATCGACGGGGAAAGTCTGGAAGGAAAAACCACCGCCTACGCCAGCGAACGTTTGAAAGGACAACCGGATACCTCGGTGAAAATTAAATATCAACGGTTGGGCGAGAAAAAAACGCGGGAAATCACGATCCGGCGAAAACGCATCTATATCAATCCTGTAACCTATTACGGGGCGCTGGACGGAGGCGTCGGCTATATCGGCCTTTCCGGCTTTACCGCCGGCAGCGCGCTGGCGATGAAAGAAGCCTTGATGGATCTGACTAAAAACCAAGCGATTCAATCCCTTATCATTGACGTTCGCGACAACGGCGGCGGCGTAGTGGACGATTGCCTCGCTATGCTCAATTTTTTCCTTTCAAAAGGAGAATTACTGCTGTCGATGAAAGGAAAAGTTAAACAATTGGACCGCACTTATCGCGCTACGCAAGCTCCCATCGAACCGGATTTACCTTTGGCAATTCTGGTCAACCAAAACTCGGCTTCCGCTTCCGAAATCTTGTCGGGCGCCATTCAGGATTTGGACAGGGGAATCATCGTCGGCGCACGCACGTATGGAAAAGGGCTGGTACAATCGCCCCGCGAAATGCCTTACGGCGGCCAGTTGAAATTAACGACTTCTAAATATTACATTCCCAGCGGGCGTTCTATTCAAGCTATCGACTATGCGCATCGCGACGAAGACGGACGCGCGGTATCGATTCCCGATAGCCTGACACGGATTTTTTACACCGCACATCGCCGTCCGGTAAGGGATGGCGGCGGCATTACCCCCGACATAACCGTGGAAGATGACAAATTACCGACTCTCCTTTATTATATGGAAGGTAACGGTCTGTTTTTCGATTTTGTTACCCAATGGCGGACGAAACATTCGGCCATTGCTCCGCCGAACCAATTTGAAGTAACGGAAGAAACTTACAATGAATTCAAACAATTTATCCTTGCCAAAGATTTTACTTACGATCGCCAAAGTGAAAAAGCCGTCAATTCCCTGAAAAAAATCATGGAGTTTGAAGGCTACTACGAAGCGGCTTCTACCGAATTTCAAGCCTTGGCCGATAAGCTTAAACCCGACCTCAATCGCGATCTCGAATTGCATAAACAATTAATCACTAAATATTTAGCTATGCAAATCATGAAACAGTATTACTACGAAAAAGGACAACGAATTTACGAATTACGTAAAGATAGAGCTTTAAATAAAGCGCGGGAAATTCTTCAGGATAAGGCATTGTATGAAAATATGTTATCGGGTAATCAATCGTCTTCTTTATAGCGTTTCTAAAAAAACGCAAGCCCAAACTTTCCGTATCGGTTTTCACCAAAAATGAAGGTTGCCGAAATCACTTCGACAACCTCCCCATTGAATTAATAACCCTTAACTATAACTAATGAAATAAAACACTCTTTACTCATAAAACAACAGGAGTTGTAAAAAGTTTAGCGAAGTATAAAATTTAACATTTCCGGCCGTGCATCTCTTACCGGGTCGTGCATCTTACTTCACCCGCTTTTCATTTTTGCGAATGAAATCTTTCCATCCCGTGTAATGGGATTCGCTTGTCGGACAATTATTTTGAAAAAAATGGCACAGCGCGGCAGCTAAACCGTCGGTAGCGTCCAGTTGGGGCAACATGTTTTCATCGGGAATTTTCAGGTAACGTTTCAACATATCGGCCACCTGCTCTTTGGCCGCCCGTCCGTTCCCGGTAATGGCCATTTTGATTTTCAAGGGCGCATATTCAAAAATCGGAAGATCGCGCGACAGCGCAGCGGCCATCGCAACGCCCTGCGCCCGTCCCAGTTTGAGCATGCTTTGTACGTTCTTTCCGAAAAAGGGCGATTCTATGGCCAGCTCGTCCGGCAAAAACTCATCAATCAAACCGACGACCCGTTCAAAAATACGCCGCAACCGCAAATAATGGTCGTCATATTTATTCAGTTCGAGAACCCCCATCGCCAACAGCGAAGGTTGGTTATCCTGTATCCGGATTAAACCGTAACCCATCACGGTCGTTCCCGGGTCGATGCCTAATATGATTTTTTCCTTGCCCATTTGCTAAACAAGCGCAAAAGTACTCAGAATTTAAGAAAAAACGCCTACCTTTGTAATAAAAAAAACAATTCATCTATGGCTTCATTTGTCATTGAAGGCGGGCACAAGCTTTCGGGCGAAATTGTTCCGCAGGGAGCGAAAAACGAGGCGCTGCAAGTAATCTGCGCTACGTTGTTGACTTCCGAAACAGTTACGATTCATAATATACCCGATATTCTGGATGTGAATAATTTGATTATTTTGCTTCGCGATATGGGCGTGAAAGTAGATCATCCGGCGCCGGGAACTTACACTTTTCAGGCGAATGAAATCGACACAAACTATTTGCAAACCGACGATTTTTTGCGGAAAAGTACGGCATTACGCGGTTCGGTCATGCTGGTGGGGCCTTTGGTGGCACGTTTCGGTTACGCCATTGTTCCAAAACCCGGCGGGGATAAAATCGGGCGCCGCCGCTTGGATACGCACTTTCTCGGCATCCAAAAACTCGGCGCCGAGTTTCAATACGATGCGGAACGCCAGATATACGAAGTGAAAGCGCCTCAACTGACCGGCAATTATATGTTGCTCGACGAAGCTTCTGTTACCGGTACGGCCAATATTCTGATGGCTTCTACCTTGGCGAAAGGCGAAACCACTATTTACAATGCGGCTTGCGAACCTTACCTGCAACAATTGACGAAAATGTTACTGGCGATGGGCGCCACTGTGAACGGATTGGCTTCCAATCGCCTGACCATCGAAGGCGTGGAAACGCTGCACGGCTGCGAACATACGATTCTGCCGGACATGATCGAAGTCGGCAGTTTTATCGGAATGGCCGCGATGACCGCTTCTTCGCTGAGAATCAAAAATGTCGCTTACGACGAATTAGGCATTATTCCCGACGCTTTCCGCAAATTCGGCATCCGGGTGGACCGGGATAACGACGATATTGTGATTCCCGAACAAGATATCTACGAAATCGAAACCTTTATCGACGGCTCGATTCTGACCATTGCCGACGCTCCCTGGCCCGGACTGACTCCCGACTTGCTAAGCGTTTTCTTAGTGGTTGCCACGCAAGCCAAAGGAAGCGTTTTGATTCATCAGAAAATGTTTGAAAGCCGGCTGTTTTTCGTGGATAAGCTGATTGATATGGGAGCGCAAATCATTCTCTGCGACCCGCACCGCGCCACCGTCATCGGCTCCGAAAGAAGGTATCCTTTACGGGCAACGGCAATGGCTTCGCCCGATATTCGCGCCGGCATCGCCATGTTGATTGCCGCCATGAGCGCCGACGGTGTGAGCCGGATAAGTAATATC